>CALBOJ010000086.1 GCA_937896835.1 uncultured Collinsella sp. | reverse complement strand
GCCCGCCTGCGCACCGAGATCTCCAAGAAGGTCGGCGTGAGCCCCAAGTCCATTGACGCCTACATGATCGGCGAGCACGGCTTTAGCCAGCTGGCCGCCTTTAAGGCCGCGACCATCGCCGGTAAGAGCCTCAACGAGCTCCAGGCCGAGAACCCCGACAAGTACGCCTTTGACCACATGGAGGTCGAGGAGCTTGCACGCAAGGGCGGCTACGTAACCTACCAGGGCAAGCAGTGCACCGAGTACGCCGTCGCCAACTCCGCCGCGCGCGTCTGCGCCGCCGTTCTGCACAACGAGCACGCCGTGCTTTCGGCCTCTACGCTCATGACCGGCCAGTATGGCGAGGAGGGCATCTTCACCTCCCTGCCGTGCGTGGTCGGTGCCGAGGGCGTCGAGGAGGTCTACACGCTCGACCTTTCCGAGTATGAGCTCGAGGGCTTCCACAAGAGCTGCCAGCACATCCGCGATAACATCGCCCAGCTCGACTGGTGGGACGCCGAGGCCTACGACGCCAAGTAGGCCGCCGCTTGACGCGACACCTCGCTCATACGGACGCCATGTAAAGCGGGCCGCGCCGGAAACCCATCGGCGCGGCCCGCTTTTTATTGACCCCAACAGCATGCCTGCAGATTTAGGTCTAATACTTTTCCGCGAAGTGAACGAGCAAAAACGAGCCCCCGAAGCATCGACACTTTTCAGACGCCGTTTCCTGCGGTTTCGCCGAGTTTTTCCTGCAGTTTTGGCGTCAAAAAGTGTGGATGCTTCGGGGGTCCAAAACAGGTCGTTCACTTCGCGGAAAAGTATTCGACTTCGTTTTCGCGCAGACACGAATCCGGCCGCCACAATGCAAAACGGGGTCCGCGCGCAGCACAGACCCCGTCAAAAAAGATAATTCCCGGTGCCTAGTACTGCTCGATGCCCATGTAGCGACGAACCTCGGGGCTGTGGTCAAACACCTTGCCGCGGGCGGCGCGCAGCTCGCAGCTCATGTTGTAGAAGAAGATCGGCTCCAGGAACGAACGCACGCTGGCGGGCACCTCGCCCACGCCGTACTCGAGGGCGTCGAGCACCATAATCGTATCGGTGTGCGTGTTGAGAAACGCGAGCGCGCGCTCCTCCATGGGGCGACACTCGCCCGATCCGAGCTGCACAAAGTAGAACACGCCGGGCTCGGTAGCCTCGAACGGGCCGTGGAAGTACTCGCCGGAGTGGATGTAGCAGCAGTGCTGCCACTGCATCTCCATGAGCGAGCAGATGGCCATGGCATAGGTCTGGCTAAAGTTGGGGCCGGAGCCCAGGATATAGAAGAACTTGTGCTGCTGGCAGAGCTCGGCAAAGCGATCGCCCAGCTCGGCGTTGACCTTCTCGCGGGCGGCGGGCAGCAGCGCGTCCATCTGCTTAAGGCCGGCGTAGATGTCGGCGAGCGCCTCGTAGCCCTCCTGCTGGTCGAGCAGCTCGGCAGCCATTAGCACGCCAATGCCCTGCGGGACCTCGGCCTGCGACTCGCCCTTGCCCCACGGATAGACCCAGGTTGTCCACTTGCCGTTGTCGATCTTGGAACCCGCATAGTCGGTCATAGTCACGACCTCGGCGCCGGCTGCCAGCGCCATCTCGCAGCCGTCGACGACCTCCTGCGTGTTGCCGCTGTGGCTGCAGGCAATAACGAGCGACTTCGGCCCTAGGCTCTTGGGGGCCATCAGGCAAAACTCGCGCGCCGTGTAGACCGTCGAGGTAAACGTGGTGGCCTCGCGCTTGAGCAGCTCGTTGGCCGGCATCAGGTCGATCATCGAACCGCCACAAGCGATCCAAAAGACATTCTCAATCTTGCCCTTGCGCTCGATGATTTCCTGAACCAGATCATGTGCGTTCATGCTGATGCTCCTCCTTGTGTGGCGGCTTTTGGCGACGGCTGCTCGTACCTGCAGTCGTTCTATGTTGTTCTATTTATAGCACGCAAGCAGTCACCGGTGAAGTCATTACAGCAAATTTGTTCTATGTTGTTCTATCTGTGGACGCTAGATGTCGAACACGTAGCGCGAGCCCACTATCTTCTGGCGCCCGAGCAGCAAGGGCCGCTCGTCCGCATCGGTAAAGTACGCCTCCATATAAAAGAGCGGCTCGCCGACCGGCACCTCCAACAGCGGGGCCACCTGAGCATCGGCAAGCGCAATCTCCACGGTGCAGGGGTCGGACTTGAGCGGCGCGCGGCCCGAGTGCTCGGCAACGAGCGCAAAGATTGAGTTATCGGTGAGGTCCTTATCGGCCAGCGTCTGCAAGTAGGGATGGTCGGCGAGCACAAAGGCGTTGTTCTCAAGCATGACGGGGATGCCGTCGGCCGTGCGCACGCGCTCGACCACGATAAGCTCGCAGCCGGGCTCCACGCCAAAGAACGCCGCATCCTCGTGCGTCGCCGCGACCACCGTGCGCGATACCAGGCGCGCTCCGGGCACCATGTCGTTGGCAGCACAACCCTCAGTAAAGCTCTGGACGTCGCCCTTCTGGCGAATCTTGCGCTTGAGCTTGGGAGCGCATACAAAGGTGCCCCTCCCCTGCTGGCGGTTGAGGTAGCCCGCGCGCGACAGCTCCTCGATGGCACGGCGTACGGTGATGCGCCCCACGCCGTAGGACTTCGCGAGCTCCATCTCGGAAGGAATGCGCGAGCCGGCCGCGTACACGCCGCGCGCGATCTCGCCCTTCAGGTCGTCCATGACCTGCTGGTACAGCGGCACGGCGGATACGCCAGCGCGGTCGGTTTTATCGTCGGTTGCCATCGTTACGCTCCATCCCGCGCATGCTCGGACTCAAACTCTTCAATCGCCGCCATAAACTGCTCGCCAAAGGCGTCGGCCTTTTTCTCGCCAATACCGTTGACCTGGATAAGCTCGTCGCGCGTCTGCGGGCGCAGGCGGCATAGGCCGCGCAGGGCCTTGTCGGAAAAGACCATGTACGGCGCCATCTCAAGCTCGGTCGAGATTTCCTTGCGCAGGGCGCGCAGGCGCTCGAACAGCTCGGCATCGTCGCCAACGCGCGGGCGCTGGTCCAGCTCGGCCTCCTCGCGCAGCAGATCCACCGCACGGCGGGCGCGGGCCGAAGCCTTGCGCTTGGACGCGCGACGTTTAACGGTAAAGGCAAACGCCTCGTCCTCGACCTCGCCGGCACGCGGTCCCAGACCCACGACCGGGTATTGCCCCTGCGAGGTGGCCAAATAACCGCGGCCGCACAGCTGGCCGATGATGTCCTTGATGCGCCCGACCGATTCGCTCGACAGCTCACCGTAGCCGCGGTCCTCGTCCAGATGCATCTGGCGAATGCGCTCGGTGTTGCCGCCGTGAAGCACATCGGCAATGAGCGACTTGCCAAAGCGCATGGGTCGCGTGGCCACATAGCGCACGGCAGCGCGGGCCATATCGGTGACGTCCTCGACCTCGAACTGCGTGAGGCAGTTGCTGCAGTTGCCGCAGCCCTCGGCTTCGTCCGTGGCGGTGCCGCCCGCGGCGGCTGTCGCATGCTCGGCCGCGGCCTCGTCGCCAAAGTAGCGCAGCATGTATTCGCGCAGGCAGCCGGTGGTGTTGCAGTAGCCTTCCATCTGGCTGAGCAGGCGGTAACGGTTCTGGAGCGCCCACGCGCGCTGCTCGTCGTCGAGCGCCTCGTCGGCAGCATCACCGCGGTCGATCAAAAAGCGGCGCATACGGAAATCGTTGCCGTTCCACAGCAGGTGGCAGCTTGCCGGATCGCCATCGCGGCCGGCGCGTCCCGCCTCTTGGTAGTACGCCTCGATGCTCTCGGGCACGTTGTTGTGGATCACGTAGCGCACGTTGGGCTTGTCGATGCCCATGCCAAAGGCGTTGGTGGCAACCATCACCTGAATATCGTCGTCGATAAAGGCACGCTGGCTTTGGCGGCGGGCGTCGTTACCCATGCCGGCATGGTAACGACCAACGCGAATGCCGCTGGGGCCCAGCGCTTCGGCAAGCTCGCCTGCCAGCGCATCGACCGTCTTGCGGGTCGAGCAATACACGATGCCGCTCTCGCCCGAATGCGCGATCACATAATCGCGCACCCACGCGGCCTTGGCCTTGTCGCCCATCTCCTCGCAACCAAAGTAGAGGTTCTTGCGATCGAAGCCCGTCACTACCGTCGCGGGGTTTTGCAGGCCGAGCATCTGATGAATGTCCGCACGCACGCGCTCGGTTGCCGTAGCGGTAAAGGCCGCCACGATGGGGCGCTGCGGCAGGGAATCGATAAACTCGCGAATCTGCAGGTAGGCGGGGCGGAAATCCTGTCCCCATTGGCTCACGCAGTGGGCCTCGTCAATGGCCACGAGCGGCACGCCAATGCCGCCGTCCGCTGCGGCCTCCTGCGCAAAGGCCAAAAAGCGCGGCTCGAGCAGGCGCTCGGGCGCCACGTACATAAGTTGGTAGCGGCCCTCGCGCGCCCGCTTGAGCACGGTGTTTTGCTGGGCCGGAGTAAGGCTGGAGTTGAGATAGCTGGGCCGCGCACCCGCCGCGAGCAATGCGCGGGTCTGATCCTCCATAAGCGACAGCAGCGGACTCACCACAAAGGTGATGCCGGGCAGCATGAGCGCGGGCACCTGGTAGCAAATGGACTTGCCGGCGCCCGTGGGCATAACACCCAGCGCGTCGCGACCGGCAAGGATCGCATCGACCATGCGGTCCTGTCCCGGGCGAAACGAGGTGTAGCCAAAATAGGCGCCGAGCGTGTCGAGCGCCATCTGCTGCATGCTATCGGTCATGGTTTCCTAACGTCCAAGTCATCTGCCGCCGATTATACGCCGCCACGCGGACCGCTGCCGTACGGCTGTCAGCCACGCTCATTCTGCGGGTAGTCATTGGGGACGTTCTTGAATGACTAGTCGTTTAAGAACGTCCCCAACGGCTAAGCTCTTGACAGGCGTGGAAACGTCTCAGGTTGAGCATAAGTCAGCGAAAACGCCCCTAAGCGAGCAAGGTGACGTGAAAGAGGAGGGAAGCGTACTTCGGTACGCGACCGACGATTGAACGTCAGATTGCCGCTTAGGGGCGTTTGCAGCGTCGACCGGTCCGCCGTTCGCTAGAACGGCGGAACCAAGGGCGCAGCGTCGGCCCGTTACGCGGTTTGGTAAAACCGCGTAACTTACATGACCATAACGTAGCGCGATCCCACGTAGTACTGCTTACCCATCAGGACCGGCTCGCCATTGGGGCCGATAAAGCCGGCACGCAGGTTGAGCAGCGGATCGTGCGGAGCAATGCCCAGCTCAGCCGCCTGCTCGGCATTGGCGCGAACGGCCTCGACCGTGCGGTAGCCAACCGAGACAATCGGCGTTCCGCCAACACGCTCGACCTCGGCAAAAATCGACTTGTCCTCAAGATCGGCCGTCAACAGCTCACGGTAGGCGTCAAACGGCACAAAGATGTTCTCCTCAAAGATGGGCTCACCGTCGGCCGTACGCACGCGCTTGATATGCAGCAGCAACGCATCCTTCTGCAGGCCAAAGAACTCCATCTCGTTTTGGCGCGCCGGAACAATCTGACGATCGATCACATGTGCGCCCGCCTTCATGCCGTTGTCGGCACACAGCGCGGTAAACGTCTGCAGCGTCGAGGCGTGAAACTGGCGATTGATGTGCGGCGTGGAAACAAAGGTGCCGCGGCCCTGCTGCTTAACCAGGTAGCCATCGGAGCACAACTCCTCGACGGCGCGGCGCACCGTGATGCGGCTCACCTCGTACTGCTCGGCTAACTCGAGCTCGGACGGAATACGCTCCTTGGGTGCATAAACACCTTTCTCGATCGCATCCTTGATTTCGTCATAAATCTGCTGGTAAAGCGGTGCATTTTTGGGTGTAGGCATATCTAATCACTCTTATCGAAATATCGAAATAACTAATACGTATATAACGTCTAGTTTCATGTTACCTCATAATGATAAAACGATACACCCTCCCTACCAAAAAGCGACAGCTTCATTTTGGTAGGTTTTATCTGGGCAAACGAAGGCCTCCCGAAAGCAGCGAGGCTTTCGGGAGGCTCAAGCGGACAGGATTGCGCCGTGCCGGCAAAATACCAACACTCTACCTGCCGTCGTCCTGTTGCAGACTGTCCTGCTCGCTGAGGCGCGCCTGCCTGCTGGCCATGCGTGCGGGCTTGTCGGGATCGGGAACGGCCGTGGGCATGGGCTCGTCGACATGACCACCCCACCAGCCGCCCACAAAGCTGAGCGTGTGGAACACGTTGATCACGGCACCGGGATCAATGTCGCACACCAGCTTGATAATGTCCTGGCTCTCGTAGGTCGAGACAACGGCGTGCAGCAGGTACATCTTTTCGCGGCTATATCCGCCGATGACCTCGGCGCAACTAATGCCGTGCTGAAAATGGTCAACATAGGCGGTCATGACCTCGTCTGCCTTGCGCGTCGTGATCTGCAGCGTCACGCGGTCGTAGCGATGATAGAAGCTGTCGATGGTCTTGGTCGAAATAAATTGGAACACGATGGAGTACGCCGCGTTGTCCCAGCCAAACATAGAACCAAAGATCGCCAGGATAAAGCAGTTGAAACCAAAGATGACGCCCCAGATGGTCTTGCCGGTGTGGTTGGAAACCCACAGCGCGATAAAGTCGGTGCCGCCGGTGGATGCGCCGGACTTAAGCGCGATGGCGGCGCCCAGGCCCGAGACCACGCCGCCAAAAATAATGAGCATGATCTTGTCGCCCAAAAACGGGGCGAAGTGAAAGACGTTGAGGAACAGCGACGAGAGCACGACCTGCATCATCGAGAAGATGACGAAGCGCTTGCTAATGCCGCTCCAGCATAGGAGCGCCACGGGAATGTTGAGCGCGAGCATGCCGAGCGAGATGTCGATGTGAACGCCGCCCAGCGAGGTAACACGATCGAGCAGGACCGCGACGCCGGTGAGGCCGCTCGGAAGCAGATCGGCAGGCTGAATGAACGCCTGGATCAGAAATGTCTGGAGAACGGCGGAAATCGTGACCGCCACGGCAGTAATGGCGCGGCGGACGATGGCAAGGCGGCCGAGCACGAGCACGCGGTCCGTGAGCTGATCGATGGCGTTCGCCACGTAGGCTCCCTTCGAAGGCAGATATAGTTGTGGGGCATGCCCGCGATTGTAGCATGGAGCGTGCGGGGGCGCTTCAATTCACCCCCTCTCGACAACCAAAATGGGACCAGCAACCCCTACGACCAAAGGCCCAAATTCTAAGTGAGTAGACTTTTTACGATCTGCCGAGCACACCCAAAACTGCCACCTCTGTGACCTGCGGCTTTACTAAGGCAGAAACGCTTTGTGCTCAGCCTGCGCCAAAAAGTCTACTCACTTAGCCCGAATCGAAGCCAAGCGGATCAAAATTGAGGCCAAATTAAGCCAATCCGCAGCAAATGACGCGTGAACCCGTGCTTTTTGCGGTGAATCAACGCTACAGAGCGGCCAAAATGTCGGTCAGATTATCGATAACGGCATCGGCTCGCGATTGATCCAGGTTGACGCCCTCGTGCGGACGCAGCGCCAGGACGCGGGCGCCGGAACGCTTACCGGCCTCGATACCCATGGGCGAGTCCTCGATAACCAGGCACTCGGTAGGCTTCACCCCCAGCGCCTCCATGGCACGCAGGTAGATCTCGGGGTCGGGCTTAAACGCACTGCATTCGTGACCGCTGATGGTGTAGTCCAGCACGTCGGCGATGCCGGCAATCTCCACCAGCTCGTCGATGAGCTCACGGTAGGACGAGCTCGCAATGGCACACTTCACGCCGCGCTCGTGCAGCTCGCGCATCACCGGCTCCGTCTGCTCGTTGAGCAGCTCGGCATACGGAACAGGGTGGACAGGGCTGTATACCTGCTTGTACTCCACGCGCAGGCGCTCGCGCAGCTCAATATCGTCGGGCACCAGCGACTTCCAGATGGCAGGCTCGTTAGAGCCCGAAAGATCGGGGATCTCGTCAAAGTGGAAGCCCTTCTCCTCCATAAACGCCACGCGGCGACGGTTGTAGAACCACTCGGTATCGACCAGCACGCCGTCCATGTCAAACAGCACCGCCTTGATCATACGCATCTCCTCCCACCTGCCAAAAAGGGACAGGTTTATTTTGGTAGGTTTTATCTGGGGTTTTGTAATGCGACAAACACGCCCTCCCCAGAGCAAAAAAGGGGACGGGGTGCAAACCCCATCCCCTCTCAATCAACCCGTAAGGACTACTTACTTGTGATTAGTAGGAAAGCTTCCACATGTAGCGACGCATGGTCAGCGGGTGCTGACGGGCCTCGGCGATCTGGTTGCCGTACTCGCGCATAACGGCGAGGTGCAGCAGCGGGTTGAAGTAGGTAACGACGCTCGCGGGCACGGCGTCAGCCAGGCCGTAGTCCTTGGAGTCGATCAGAGCGACCTTGGCGCCCATGCGCTTAAGGAAGGTGAGGGCGCGGGCGTCCATCGGACGGGTGGCACCATCGGACATGAAGAAGACGTAGGGCTTACCCTCGGTGGAAACCTCGAACGGGCCGTGGAAGTACTCGCCGGTGTTGTAGGCGGCGGCGTCGATCCACTGCATCTCGGTGAACAGGAAGGCGGCGTGAGAATAAGCCATCTTCTCGGAGGCACCGGAGGCCATGAAGTAGATCATCTTGTCGTCCTTGAAGTCCTGGGCGAACTGCTTGGCGAGGCCCTTGGCGGACTGAGCGGCGTTCTCGCAGAGCTCGAAGACGTTGGTGAGGCCGGTGATCATGTCCTCGTAGTGGTCATAGCCCTCGGTCTGCTGAAGGATCTCGAGAGCAAGAGCGATGGCGTAGCCAGGCTTCTCGCACTTGGCAGCGTAGTTGGCATGGAAGCCGTGAACGATGACGTGGTCGGCGTCGACGGTCAGAGCGGAGCCGGCCTTGTTGGTGAGGGAGACGACCGGGCAGTTGTGCTTCTTGGCGGTCTTGTTGGCCTCGACGGTCTCGGGCGTGGAGCCACCGAGGGAGCAGGTGATCACGAAGGTGTGCTCGTTGACCCAGGAAGGCGTGTCGTAGTTGAACTCGTTAGCGGTGAAGATCTGAACGTTCAGCTTGTCCGTGTTGTTGGCCAGGAAGTACTTGGCAGGGTAAAGGTCGGACATGGAAGCACCGCAGCCGACGAAGGCGACGCTGTGGATCTCGTGGTTGGACAGGACGTCAGCGACGATCTGCTTAGGGAGGTTAAGGTCGATCTCGTACATCTGACACATTCCTTTCGATTTTTTGCGGCGCCACATTGCCGGGCGCTCGCAGGGTTACCGTGGTTTGGACCGAGTCGCCGGCCCGTTAAGGATGTGTCAAAGGAACTGTCCCTTTGACACATCTAGGGATGGAAGCCTGCCTGGGGTATGGGATGCCAGGCAGGCCCCCGGGGGAAAGCGGTTAGGCGCTTGGTCGCGACTAGGCCAGGATGCCGGCCGCGGAGAGGGCGATGCCGCCCACGATGGCGATCACGAGAAGCCAACCGGTGTTGACGTTCTTCTTGATGAGCCAGTACATAAGGCCGGTGAGGCCGAGGGAGATCATCTGGGGCATCATGCCGTCCAGGATGTCCTGGATCACGACGGTGCCGTCAGCGAACTGCAGCGGGGTGGTGGCGCCGATCAGCGTAGCGATCATGCCGCCCACGGACATAAGACCCACGATACCGCAGACATACATGAGCTTCTCCATGAGGTCGCCGCCCTGGAGCTTGCTCAGGTACTCGTGGCCGCCCTGATAGCCGATCTTGGCTGCGAACCAAGTGATCAGCACGGAGGGCACGATGGAGATGAGCATGGCCAGGATCGGGCCCATGATGGAGCCCTGCTGAGCCAGCTGAACACCCAGGCCAAAGGCGATAACGCGGATGGTGCCCTGGAAGAAGGAGTCACCGATGCCGGAAAGCGGACCCATAAGGGAGGTCTTGACCGCGTTGATCGAATCGGGGTCGAAGTTCTCGGGATCCTTGGCGTACTCTTCCTCCATGGAGGCGGCGAGGCCTAGGATGAAAGCGCTCGTCTGCGGGGTGCAGTTGTAGAACGCCATGTGACGGTGGTAAGCCTCTTTCTTAGCAGCGAGCTGCTTGGGGTCGGACTCGTCCGGATAGAGGCGATCGAGCGTGGGAACCATGCCGTAGAGGAAGCCCATGTTCATCTGACGCTCGTAGTTCCAAGAGGCCTGGATGGCCCAGGAGCGCCAGAAGAACTGGCTGACCTTCTTGTTCAGGGACACGTCCTTGGTTGCGGTTGCCATAGTGTGTTCCTCCTTAGTCTTCGTCGTCTTCGAGCGGATCGTAGTCGGAATCGACACCGGCGGCTGCATGGGAACCGTTGAACTTGAAGCCCATGAAGACGACAGCCAGGCACACACCGATCAGAGCGACCGCGATGACGGACAGGTTGAGGTAAGCGGCGAGCAGGAAACCGATGAACAGGAACGGAGTCATACCCTTCTTGATCATCATGGTGAGCAGCAGGGCCAAGCCGTAGGCGGTCATGATCTTGGTCGAAACGTTAAGACCAGTGGACAGCCACTCGGGAACCATGTTGACGATGGCCTGAACCAGGTCGGTGCCAACAAAGACGGCGAGGAAGATCGGCAGGAAGTACATGACGGCGTACAGACCGGAGCCGGCGCAGATGTGCATGCGATAGGCGGTCTTGAACTTTCCGTTATCGATCGCGCTATCTGCCACATGGGTGAGGGCGGCGATGATGGAACGGAACACGATGCCGAGGAGCTGACCCAGGACGGCGACCGGGATGGCGATCGTCATGGCGGTCTCGGCGGAAGCATCGGTCAGGCACGCAAAGGCAGCGGCCACGATGCCGCCCAGGACCATATCGGGCGGAACGGCGGCGCCGACCTGCACCAGGCCCATGGACACGAGCTCGACGGCGGCACCGACGGCAAGGCCGGTGGGCACATCGCCCAGCAGCAGACCGACGAGCGTAGCGCCAACGAGGGGCTGCTCGAAGTTAAGACGACCGAGCAGGCGGGAGTCCCACATGCAGAACACGCCGACGAGGCCGACGAGCACCGCACTGATGAACGTATTCATACCCTTCTCCTTTCAGTCAGGCAAAAGCCTGGTTGATTACAGCTTGGCGTCGATGTCGACGCTCTGATACGTGGGGGTCTGCTGGACGTAGAGCTTGATGCCCATGTCGAGCAGCTGGTTGACGTCGGCCTTCTGGGTGGCGTCGAAGAAGACGGAGCTGTCCTTGCCGCCGATCTGATCGGCACCGTCGTGGTTGGCGGTGGCGCCCAGGTTGATGGCGTCGAGCTTGTAGCCCTGGCAGAACTGCAGCATCTCGGCCGTGTTGCCAAAGACGAACATGACGCGCTCGCCGAGGGTGTTGAGCTTGTCCATCTTGGCGAGGGCACGCTCGACGGTAAAGACGTTCAGGCGCACGCCTTGGGGCTTGGCAAGCTTGAGAGCGCCCTTCTTGATGTCATCGTTGGCGGCAGCGTTGTCGACGACGATGATGCGCTCGGCCTGGACCTTGGTGGTCCAGGTAAAGACGACCTGGCCGTGCAGCAGACGGTAGTCAAGACGCGCGAGGACAATCTTGGCGGGACCGGAGCTGTGACGGGACGCCTTGGCCTTCTTGGCGGGAGCCGCGGCGACCTCGACCGGTGCGTTGGGGTTGGTCAGACCGGTGCGGGCCTCGTTGATGAGGGCCGCGAGCTCGGCGCCCTTGACGGGGACGGGGCTCATAGCGAGCGTGAGCGCCAGCGGGATGTTGAAACCGCTGACAACCGTGAACTTCGTGCCGTTCTTGGAAAGCTCGACCATGCTGTTGTTGACCGAGCTGCCGAGCATATCGGTCAGCACATAGACGGTGTCGTCCGCGTTGAACGTGGCGATCATGGCGTCCACCTTATTGGTGATGGGCTCCTTGTCGTCACGAGCAAGCGACACGACGTGGACGTTCGACACGTCGCCGAGAACCATCTCGAGCGTGTCTTTGGCGCCTGCGGCCAGGCCGCCATGAGATGCGAGAATGATCTGATTCATCTTGCCTCCTCCTTTTCGTTATGGTCATTATAACGTCTTATACGTTGCTTATATTGCTAATTAGTATAAAGACCGTTCGCGGGTGAAAATCGACCGTTGACGGGTTTAACGTACTTGAAACGTTGGGGCTGGGTAGGCCGGCGCTGGCTGGATAATCCCAGGTCGGACGCCGTGCGCAATCCCTTATCGCACGAAGTACCAGGGGCTTTCCTGCACGGTGGGCTCCAGCGCGATGCCGGTGCGTTCCTTAAACAGATCCATGTCCTGAGATTTTTCGGTCCACCACGCGTTGGGCTTAAAGGTCATGCTCTCGACAATACGTTTGGCAATGACGCTGTTGCGCAGCTTGGAGAAGTCGGTGTTCATGATCAGGATGGACGCGAGCACCAGCACGATGCCCAGGACCTTGATCGCGCCGGCGGGCTCGGCGTAGACACCAATGCCCAGCAGTACGGTGACGACTGTCTCGAATGACATTACGACGGGAACTTTCGACGTCTCGAGCCCCATGGACAGGCCCTGCATATATAAGATGTAAGCCACGGCTGTGGGGATGAGTCCAAAGCCAAGGAACAGCAGCAGCAGCTGTGGCGACATTGCCGCGGCGACATCCGGCCACGGAGCCGCGATAGCCGCCATAACCGCACCGCCAAAAACAAAGCCCCAAAACGTGACAGCCAGCGGGTGGACCGTCTTGGTTGCTATTCGGCTAAACACCGCGAGCGACGCACCACAAAGGCCTGCAATCACGCCCGACGTGACGCCCCAAACCGAAAAATGAAAACCGGAAAGGTCGCCATTGGTCACTGCAAGCACGCAGCCAACGATGTTAAAGACAATGGCAACGAGCTTGTTGGGGGTCACGTCCTCGCGATAAAGCACGCGGCCAAGCATGACGCCAAACACCGGCGAGGTGTAGAGCAGCACCGAGGCCGTGGACATGCCCACCTCGCCCATGCACTCGTAATAGCAGGTGTTGGCGGCGGCCAAACCGACGATACCGACAAGCGCGCAGGGAACAAGCTCTTTAGGGCTTGCCTTGAACAGTGCCAGGGGACCCGATGCCTTTCCCTCACGAGCACCTCCCTGGCAACCCATGAATGCCAAGACCGGAGCCATTAAGACGGCACCCGACAACAAGCGAAAGGCAGCCATACTCTGGGACGTAACGCCCATGGCCGAGATGCCGTTTACAAAGATTCCGATGCTGCCCCACATAAGCGCGGCGATCAGCACCAGCACATAGCCCAGATTGCTTTTCTTCAACGCAGCCTCCTCGGTATTGTTTCCAATATGTTTCACACTACGTTATAGTCGTTATATACATTTTTCAAGGCACAAATCGGCAGACGGGAAAATCTGCTTTTCCGCTACAACCCATTAGTGCAAAGAGGCCAGGTTCATATGCACCAACTTGGTGCATATGAACCTGGCCCCAATGCACCAACCCCTTAACAAACACGACGACGCCGACGTTTTGGCAACGTCAGCGAGCGCCCGTCATTTGAGCCAAGGTGCCGTGAAATGAAAAGGCGCTGACCTTCTGGTCGCGCCTTTGAAATTGAACGGCAGATTGGCCAAATGCCGGGCGCGCAGCGTCGAGCCGTTACGCCGTTCGGTAGAACGGCGTAACTAGTAGTCCAGCTTCCACATGTAGCGGCGCGTCATGTAGTCCTTGTGGGTAACGGCAGAGAGTGCACGCATGTACACGTTGTTGAGGATCGGGGCAAAGATCAGGTGGTTGAAGTACTCGCTCACGCTGTCCTTGATGTCGTTGAGGCCGAGCTCCTTGGCGTCGAGCTGATAGACGCGCTCGCCACCGTACTGGTTGACAAAGCGGATGCCGCGCTCGTCGTTGCAGCGGCTGCGGCCGACGCTGATGAGCTGGAACAGCGAGGTGCGCTTGTCCAGGATCTCGAAGGGGCCGTGAAAGAAGTCGCAGGTGTTGATGGTGCAGGAGTCGATCTGCAGCATCTCCTGCACGTTGCAGATGCTAAAGACATAGGCGGCGCCAAAGAGCGGACCCTGAGCCATGACGTTGATGCAGGGCTTGTCGGCGTTCTGCTCGGCCCACTTGGCAGCGAGCGGACGGGTGTACTCGACGGCCTTGCGATAGATGGGATCGACCAGGTCGAAGGCGGCCATAGCGGTCTCGTACTCGGCATAGCCCTCGGTCTGCTGCGTAAGCTCCATGGCGATCATGGTCACGACGGCGGAGTTGGTGCGGCCCATGCAGGACTCATCGACGGCCAGGCTGTCATACTGGATCTTGTAGTCGCAGACTTCGGTGAGGCCGGACTCGTCGACATAGATGGCGATGGTGCTGGCGCCGTGATCCTTGGCGACCTGGGCGGCGACGATGGTCTCTTTGGTGCCGCGCATGGACACGACGACGGCCAGGGTGTTCTCGTTGACGTAGGCCGGGGTGGCGTGCACGAACTCGTTGCTGGTGTAGCTGGAGCTCACGACCTGCGTGGCCTCGTGCTCCATAAAGTACTGGGCAGGATAGTTGCCGCCGTTGGATCCGCCAGCGCCGATCCACACGACGCGCTTGATGCCGCCCTTGTCCGCCTTGTCAGCCAAAACCTGGGAGACGACGTCCTTAACCTGTTCCTGAGTAGTCATCGTGCATCAGCCTTTCTTCTCGTTTGATGCTCTCGATGGCATACAAGTTACATACATGTTTTGGTTATGTCGACTAGTTGTATGCTATATTTGTCTTAGAAATTTTGCTG
>CALBOJ010000085.1 GCA_937896835.1 uncultured Collinsella sp. | reverse complement strand
TGATGCCGAAGACCTTGGCGCCCTTGATGCGCGCGTCGCGAATGGCGGCAAGGGTATCGGCCGTCTCGCCCGACTGGGACACGGCGACGACGAGCGTCGTCGGTGTGATGATGGGGTTGCGGTAGCGGAACTCGCTGGCAGCCTCGACCTCGGTGGGAATGCGAGCCCAGCCCTCAATAAGGTTCTTGGCGATGAGTCCGGCGTGATAGCTGGTGCCGCAGGCGATCACGTAGACACGATCGATGTCGTTGAGCTCCTCGAGGGACAGGCCCAGCTCGTCGATGTCGAGCTCGCCGGCCGGCGTCATACGACCGACCAGCGTGTCGCGCACGACGCGCGGCTGCTCGTGGATTTCCTTGAGCATAAAGTCGGGATAACCGCCCTTTTCTGCCATGTCCAGGTCCCAGTCGATGTGGGTGACCTTGGGCTCGATAACGTTGCCGGCCTCGTCGGTGTACTCGACGCCTGCGGGCGTGAGCTTGGCAAACTGACCGTCCTCGAGCACCACGACATCGCGGGTGGCGTCGATGAGCGCGATGACATCGGAGGCGACATAGGCGCCGGTCTCGCCCGCGCCGACCACGATCGGGGAATCCTTGCGGGCCACGGCGATCACGCCGGGCTCGTCAGCGCACACGGCGGCCAGACCATAGGCACCGACCACGTGGGTGCACGCCTCGCGCACGGAGGCCATCAGGTCGTGCGTCTCGGCATAAGCCTCTTCGATCAGATGCGCGAAGACCTCGGTATCCGTCTCGCTCTTAAAGTGATGGCCGCGGCCCTCCAGCTCCTCGCGCAGCTCGGCGAAGTTCTCGATGATGCCGTTGTGGACGATGGCGATGCGACCGTCGCAGCTGGTGTGGGGATGGGCGTTAACGACGGAGGGCTTGCCGTGGGTGGCCCAACGGGTGTGACCGATACCGCAGGTAGCGTCGCTGTCGATGTTGGAAAGCTCGCTCTCCAGGCCCGCAACCTTGCCCACGCGGCGGATGACGTCGAGGTGCGCCGCGGCACCCTCGCCCACCTCGAGCGCGACGCCTGAGGAGTCATAGCCGCGATACTCCATACGCTTGAGGCCCGTGACCAGGATGTTCTTTGCAATATCAGAGCCGGTGTAGCCGACAATTCCGCACATAGGATAAATCCCTTCGTTCGCGTGACTGCAAGACGTCCACGCACAGGGGGCGCTGAGACGTACAACGTTCGAGTATTGTACTCACGCAAGCGCAAGCTGATATACCAGAAGTGGTATCTCAACTTAGATACCACCCGATGCACACACGTCCAGCCGGTCCAAAGCACCACAAAGGTGCCTGTCCCCTTCGTGGTGGTCGCGCTGGTAGCGGCGTTTGCCCAGATAAAACCTGCCAAAATAAACCTGTCCCTTTTTGGTAGGTTTGGGATGCTACAATCTGGCTTGTACTTGAAACGCATCAAAGGGGCCGCTATGGCAAAGGTAAAAATCAGCGACGTCGCGCGCGAGGCCGGGGTTTCGCTGGGCACGGTTTCCAACGCGCTCAACCACCCCGAAAAGCTGCGCCCCGAGACCCTCAAGCTCATCAACGAGACCATCAATCGCCTTGGCTACCTGCCCAACCAAAGCGCTCGCCAGCTCGCGGGCGGCGCCACCAAGTCCTTTGGCCTGGTGCTCCCCCGTCTCGATCACGGCTTTTCGCTCCAAATCGCCAGCGGCGCCCACAACGAGGCCCGCAAGCACGGCTACGACCTGCTCATCGCCAACGCCGATAACGACGATATTCTCGAGGACCATTACCTGCGCTATTTTATGGGCACGCAGATGTCCGGCGTCATGGTCCAGCCCATGGCGTCCCCCGACTGGCACCCCGCCATGACCAAGATGCCCGTGCCGATCGTCCATCTGGACATCCATTGCTCCGAGCCCGGCTACTACGTAGCGGCCGACAACGAGGCCCAGGGTCGCATCATTGCCGAACTCGCCATCGCCCGTGGCGCACACCATATCACCGTTGTGGGCAGAGCGGCATTTATGCAGCTCACCCTGCGCGTGCTTGGCATTCACAAGGCCCTCGCCCTGCATCCCGATATCAAAATTGAGGTCATTGACGCCGGAGAATGGAATACCGCTGCCGATGGTTACAGCATCGGCGCTCAGATTGCCGAGCGCTCTACCGGCGAGCGTCCCGATTTTGTCATCGGCCTTACCGATGTATTGGCCTCGGGCGTTATCTCGGCGTTGACCGACAAAGGCATCTCCGTCCCCGAGCAGCTTCGTGTGGCCGGCTGCGACGGCAACCCGCTTGCATGGAGCGGGTCGGTCCCCCTCACCACGGTGGCACCCCCGGGCTACGAGATTGGCCGCAAGGGTGTCCAGCTGCTCATGGAGCAAATCGAGAACAAGGCGCCGGCAAAAACCAAGCACATCCGCATTGGTTCCGCAGCGCGAACCGTTACTGCGGTCACAGCCGCCGAGGACATCAACCGTCAGGAACTCGTGCGGCCGTTCCTCTTGGAGCGCGCCAGTACCCAGGCGAGCAGCCAAGCCGAAGCCACCGCCATCAACCTCGGCGCGTATCTATAGCACGTCAGCCAGTATGCCAAAACGCCACTTAAGCAAAAGAGGGCCGACTATTGCCGAACCTCTTTTGCTTAAGCGCAAAGTCAACCGATTGTTCGTTTCAGCTCCGCAATTGTCTAGCGCACGGCCTTGACCGCCGCCGTAAGGTCGAACAACGTATCGAGCACGGCCTCGCAGCCATCCACCACATCCTGCGGCAGCG
>CALBOJ010000084.1 GCA_937896835.1 uncultured Collinsella sp. | reverse complement strand
TATCGATACCGCTCAGCCATTCGCCTCGCCCCCGTCGCACGTATCTTCATCCGGTCTGTTACTTTTAATCTAACGATTCTTTGAGGAACGTAGGTGCTTCTGAATGTACTGTCGACTTCTTCTCAAACTGATCCTAAGAGACAAGGCCGCATGGATTTGTACGCTCGTTCTCGCCGCAGCCTTTTCCGTCCCCATTGCGTTCAATTCACCCATCTACGGGCCCTTCTTTATGAAACAGGGCATGCAGGGCTTTGTCGACGCATTCAATACGCGCGCGCCCCAGGCCAGCGGCACAGACCTATCTCCAGAGCAGCAAGCTGACGCGGAGCTTGCAAGATACGCGAACGCCGCCCTTGCCGCTCAAACCGACGCCGCCTTTCTCGATTCTGCCGAGAGCTACTACGCGCTCATGGGCGAAGGCTTCCAATCCGGGTCCATCGTGGGAGACCGAGAGACCAATGACGCAGCGCTCGCATATTGCCGTGCCCTGAGCAGCTCCGGCATCACGGATATCCCGGCCTCCGCAAACGACCTGCCATTCCTTTCCTTCCTGCCTTACGCCATTGCCGCGGCGCCGTCTTTCCTCCCCTTCATCCCCTTCCTTCTCTCGTCGATACTCGTGCTCGGCGCCACAAGGCCTGCGACCCTGGCGGCGAAGGCGCCCGTGCCCAAATTCCGGCGCCTTATCCAGATCGTGTTTTCGATAATCGCCGCGGGGACCGCGATGCTCCTCGCCGGCCTCGCACCCGGGGGCATTTACGCCTTGGCCCTAAACGGCTTCGGGCAAATTGGGTACCCGATCGTCTTCTTCCATGACGGCGCGCTTGCCACCACGACCGCGGGAAACGTCTTCACGACCCTGCTTCTCGCGCTGCTTGCGGGCGGAACCTTGATATCCGTTTGCTCCGCCGTCCTATCGACCGCAACGAGGCGCGTCCTCGCGGGCCCCCTTACCTCAGCGCTGCTTGTCGCGGCCCCGGCATTCCCGTTGCTGTCCGATTCGGCGCTGGAGCATAACGCCGCGCTCAATCTCCTGCCGCTGGCCGTGTTCTCGCCTATCGAGGCAACGGGCTACGTAGGATGCTTCCCGACAGAATTCATTGGCTCCGGTTCAGGCAGCGCATCGATGCTTGCCGTGGCCCTGGCATACGTCGCGGTCCTTTTTGCGGTCGGCGCCGTTGCGGCACGTTCGCCCAAACAGGCTGGACCCGCTAAAAAGCGCCATGGGCTCGAGCTTCTGGACGCGAGCGTGGGATACGGAAGCACGACGATACTTTCAATCGGGTCGCTTTTCCTGAGCCCGGGAACGGCGGCGGGCCTCGTTGCTCCCAACGGCTCGGGGAAAACCACCCTTCTTGAAGCGCTGTCGGGCCAATTTCCCACCCGCATCCGCTCGGGAAGCCTGGCGGCAGACGGAATCTGCCAACGTCGATCAGCCGAATTTGCAGAACTCGTCTACCTGAGCTCTTCGGGCGGCGCGGATCTCTATCCCACGCTATCGGCCATCGAGCACCTTGCTTTCGTTAGGGAGGCGTGGAAATCGGCCGCCGACATCGACTCGCTCTGCGACTCCCTCGGAATCTCCCCATATCTCGACAAGCCGACCCGTAAACTCTCGACGGGAATGAAGCAGCAGGTAAAGCTTGCCATGGCGATAGCGACCGATTGCCCGTACCTCATCCTCGATGAACCGCTGAACGGCCTCGATCCGGGAAAGCGGAAAACCTCCTGCGACGCGATGCGCAGCGAGGTGGCGCGGGGACGAAGCGTGCTCATTTCAAGCCATCTGCTCGACGACCTGGCAGACCTCACCAACTCGTTCTACTTCATCGAGGCCGGCACGCTCGTGGAAAAGATCAAGTCGTCCTCGCAGACGCTCAAGCAGGAATACCTCGATACATACGAGGGAGGTGAATGACATGATAGGCAAGAGCTATGCAAAGATAGCGATTGTTGGCTTTGTACTTTGTCTTGCAATGGTGCTATGTGCATCATTTGCGAGGTATAGGTCCGAGCAGTCGTTCATCGATGGCGCTGAAAATGGGTTTGGCATAGACGGGATGTATGTCAACGATGGCGCGACCAGGCCGTCTATGGCGATTCTTGCAGGCGAAGACATGGAATGGCAAATCTGTAATGACGATGGTTCTTGTATGAGTGGTCGTTTGGCCGCAACGAGCGACCCGAATTCGTTCGATCTTCTCGACAATGATGGAGCGGATTGCGGTTCTGTTCACCTTTCATATGCATCGCGAGACGGGATGGACGGCATCCTCTACGTCTCCCACGAAAATGGCAATTTCAAGATGCGCAGGACTAACCGGGTGCCGGCTTTTATCGAGGAGTGAGAGTTCCCGGCGGCCTGCCGATCAGACCGCCGGGGTATTGAACCCCGCATTCATCCGTACACACACGGATGAATGCGGGAAGTGTCCGGATGAAGTTGATAATCAAGGAAACAAAGCCGTTCTGCCTGGGACGGCATTGGCTTGGACTTTAACTACAACATCGCAATCGACACTTATCAGCTCGCGCAACGCGCATGGCCAAATCTCGGACGCTGGTGCATGGAGGACCTTCGAGATTTACTGGACATCCAAAACGACGACGCACACCGCGTGCTCGCCGACTGCGAAGACGAGATGGCTGTCTACAATGCGATCAGAAACGGCGTGAAGTCCGGAGAGCTTTCTGTGGAACCGCCGCACCGTCGCGCGAGCCGACCGGGCAACCCGGGCAATCTGGTCCCGACTCTCCCGGTCGTATTCCTACGATATCGCCCCTAAATCACCAACGTGTCAGATAAAGAATGATGCAATGATTATGATCAAGCATACGGCGGATGCGACGACTGCGCCTTTTTTCCTCTCCTTTAGTCCGACGAATAGGGTTGCCGTAAAGTAAAGGGCGGAAAGGCAGTCTATGGCAAGCAAAACGAGTTCCTTGGGCGGTTTCAGCAAAAGGTCGCTAGCAAAGAGTAATGCAAGCAGGGCAAAGCCGATTGTGGTCAAGTATCTCGATTGATTTTGCGACAGCATGGCAACCTCCTTTTAGAACATGCAAGTGAAAAGTCGGCACGATGTCATTGCGGTTGCAAACAAGCCGCCGCCAGGACCGGTTGTCACGAGACCGGCGATAACTTCAGCGGTGCCAGCAAGGTAGGGATCGCGCAGGCAAGACTCCTCCTTCACGTTCAGCTTGACCTTGTGAGGGACGGTGCGGTTATTTGCAAATCCGTGAGAATCGCACCACGCCTTGGAATATGAATCCGTGCAGCGTCCGCGCTCAAAAAGGGATATATCGTAATTTTCGTCGTAGTTGTCTCCGACGTAGATTTCGCTGCTCTCGGCGGGAGACCCCTCGTCGGCATAGGCTGCCGCAACGGGCACAAATGGTGTCATGACAAGGGAGAGGCAAAGAGCTGCTGAGACGATGGAGAGCAGGCATTTCTTCATGGCTGGCTCCTTAATCTGGCCTTTGATAGTTACTTGATGTCGCCTCCTTCCGCTTTATATCCGTTGTATTTGGCGTATTTCTTTAATAAGGCAAGAGGTTCTTCCTCTCCTTCGGATAAGCCGATGATGTTTCCTTGATCATCCAGTATGAATATGGACGGAATATGCTCAAGTTCATATTGGTCATACACGGTCTTATCTTAATCTATGTATATGGGAAAGTCTCCTTCATGGACCGAGGCTTCTTCAATTGTGCTGTCCTCGGAAACAGTGAAAAGGTTCTTCCTTAAGGCTGCGAAATTATCAAGTTGTTGCATATCTTCTATGAGAGATTCGCAGTGCTGACACCACGATGCCCAGAACATCAAGATATTTTCCTCATTAGGTTTTAGCTTGTTAAAATAATTCACGTTTCGGCCGAGGCTGAAATTTTGGCCCATTTTAATGGACAAAGATGAGGGATAAGCATCGTGTTGCGGTTTGATATTGACGGCGATCAAGGCGGCGAAACACGTCAGAGCCGCCAAAGTCAGTAAGGCGATAACGCATTTTCTCGGTTTCCAGCTCATGACAGATCCCTCTCTCATGGTGAAACGCATACGTTTTGAAACGGGATACCGCTTCGATTCGTTCCGGACGCGGATGTGGACGTAACTGGTCTCGGTGCCAAGTGCGATTTCAGTGCTGTATATGACTTAACGGGAATGTCCGAGCAGTGTCGGAGTCTCCATCTGGATTGTTCCGACTGGAACATCAGCCCGAATACACTGCATAGCGACTCCAACAAGAACGTCCCCGGCGTAATCCTTTCCAAGGCCCGCGACGGCTATCTTCTTCCTCCTTTTCGAGAGGTTCGCAATCTTCATGCCGGCCCCTCTTGCCTTCTCGCCCGAATCCCCGTAGCCCTGCTCGGCCAGCCTCTCGAGGCTCTCCTTGGCGGCTTCAGCTTCCTTCCTGTTGCCCTTCTCGAGTATCGCGACGCTCGTCTTGTAGACCCTGTCCCTTCTGGATTCATCCAGGAACGCGGCATCTTCCAGATCCGCCATTTTCTCGCGCACGGCGCCGCAGTTCCAGCAGGTACCGCGCTTGAGGTTCACCGCACCGCAGCCGCACTGCCACCACCCGTCGTGTTCGGAATGGACGCCCGCGCATTTGAAGGTATCGGCCCCCATCTCGGAGAGCAGGACATCGCGTTCCGACTCCTCGACCCCGTTGAGTGCGAGTGGCGCGGGGCTATCGATGTCGATCGGGTCGCCGAAGGAGGTCTCGCCGTCCGCTCGGGTCACAACGGCACGCGAGCCGGTGATAACAGACAGCTTGATTCTCACCGCCTTGGGCCTGAGCACCTCGCCGGCGGGCAGGTCGGCATCTAGGAGCGAGAAGTCGACGGTCTCCGTCTCCCCTCCCTCGCCCTCGAGCCCGACAGTGAACTCTATGCGGCTGATGGGTTTCGTCGATACGTTGACGATCTTTGTTTGGAGGAAGCAGGCTCCCGTCTCGGTGTCTCTGGAGACTTGGATGGCTAACATCCTGACAGGGCAAAGCTCCTGCCAGGAGGGGTTGGCGTCGCGGTAGGCTATCTTGTATTTCGACATTACTACACCTCGGGCAGGGCGTCTTCGTCCCTTTGTGCGCTGGGCGCCGGTGCCGCTCGGTCGGGCAGAGCGCAGACGATCAGGCCGACCATGAGCGCGGTGCCGAAAAGGCCGATGAACCAGAGGATTCCCGCGCCATTGGTGTAATGCCCCTTGGCCCTGGCAATCTTAACGAGCTCCGCTACGCCGCAGATGTTGGCGGCGATCGCCAAGAGAGGCAGGAAGAAGATTATCAGCTCCAGGCTTCTCATTTTTGGTCCCTTCTTCTCGACCGCCCGCCTCGACACCGGCGGTCCTCCGTAACTTCCGGTAACACCAATTCTGCTGTCCTCACCTGCGAATTTGTTGAGCAACAAATTCGATTGAGTGAGCGGTTGATTGCGCCGCGAAGGCGTTTAGTTAATTACGTTTGCCGCTGCGGCAAGACCGATGCAGAAATCTGAAATAGCCCTACGCTCGGCGATGTATCTACAAACCCTGAGCGAAGGGAGCCGCAAATGCATGCAGCGGCAATTAACCTTCGGGGGGGGGTATCTCCTAGGAGAACCCGCCTCCAAGGCCAATCTATCATCGAGTACGTCCTGATCATCGCCATCATCGGCCTGGTGATCGTGTTCGCGGGACCCGGCGTGGCGGGGGCCATCCGCAACCAGTTCAACCTGGTCGGCAACACGGTGAGCAATGGGACGACCGGCGGGGTCGAGGGCGGCGCAACCGGCGGCGGCTCTGCGGGAGCCGATTCCGCGACCGTCCAGGCGGCTGTCGCCAAGGACGCGAAGGACTGGACGCTCGACGAGCAGGAGGCCGTGGCCAAGGACATCGCCGCCAAGGGCGAGGCGTCGCCGGCGTACGCAAAGGCGAAGGCCGCGATGGACGCGGGGACGAAGTTCTCGATGAAGTTGACGAACGGCAAGACGCTCGAGTATCGCATCATCGGTATCAACCACGATGACCTCGCGGACGGCTCCGGTAAGGCTGGGCTCACGTTCGAGGTAACCAACACTGCCATGGACGAGCAGCGAATGAACGCCACGAGCACCAATGCCGGCGGCTGGGAGAAATCGGAGATCCGCGGCCGCCTCAATTCCGGTGACCTCTGGTCGCTCCTACCGATCGATCTCCAGTCCAAGGCGAAGGCCGTCACGAAGATGACCGATAACAAGGGTGGTGGCAGTGCCAGCGCCCCATCGGCCACGACCGATAAAGTCTTCCTGCTCTCGATGACCGAGATCTACGGAGACCGCCAGACCGACGGTACCCAGTACGAGTACTACAAATCCAAGGGCGTGACGTACTCGAACCATTCAGGGGTGTCGTCGAGCTTTTATCACTGGACGCGCTCCGTGGATCCGAGCGGCTCCGCGTACTTCCGCTGTATCTATAGCAACGGTAACTATAACGACTACGGCGCGACGTACTCGTATTGCATATGCCTCGCCTGGTGTTTTTAACCTGTCTTCTAGCTTGTCTTCTAGTTTGTCTTCTAGTTTGTCTAGTGAAAGGCCCGTGCAATCCTGCGCGGGCCTTTCTTTTGGCGATTACTTGAACAATTTGAGGTTCATGGTACAAAGGTAGTCGGTTCGAGGAAAAAGGGGTCGTACTGCGCCTCTCAGAGCGCCTGCCGCACTTCACCTCTATTACCTCTGCGGCGCCCTCGTATAGGGCCCATCCCGCTTGCCGTTTCGTTGCAACCGCTCACTTGTCCACCGGTCAAGTGAACTACTGGAATAAATACAGCGACACGCTTGTCCGTTACAGTCGCTATATCTGTGTAAATCGCCGCGATAAATACAGCCCGTACTCGGCTGTATACCAGCTACGCGTATGTAGATTCATATCGCGTTAATAAATCGGCTCAAGCGCGTGCAAAACGCGCAAGTAGCCGCAAAAGGCGAATATCGCGTAGGTAGATTTTTAGCACCCTGTTGCTTAATCAAAATTAAGCAATTGCTTAAAACAAAAAAGGTCAGGCACTAGGTGCCTGACCTGCAAACTTCTGGTCGGGACGACTGGATTCGAACCAGCGACCCCTTGACCCCCAGTCAAGTGCGCTACCAAGCTGCGCCACGTCCCGAAGCTTTTGTTTGTTGCTCTGCTCTCGCTCGCAACAGGGAGTATATTAACCCGAAACTTTGCCCTTGTGCAAGAACTTTTTTAAATATTTTGAAGCAAGTCCAAAATTGTATCTGCAAGCTGGGGTTTTGTTAGTACGGGAAGTTCTTGCGTACCCGCTTTGCTCACGATCCAGGCCTTGTTGGTATCGGTTCCGAAGCCTGAATCAGCGCGCGAGACATCGTTGGCGATGATCGCATCGCAACCCTTACGGGCAAGTTTGCGCTGTGCGTACTCCACGACGTTATCGGTCTCGGCCGCAAAGCCGATCACGCACCGCTCTCCCTTTTGGCGTGAAAGCTCGGCCAAAATATCGATCGTCTCGACCAGTTCGATGTGGTCCAGGCGCTCGTTGGCCTTTTTGAGTTTGTGGTCCGCAGGGGCGGCAGGCGTGTAGTCGGCGACGGCGGCCGCGCAAATGGCCGCATCGGCCGTCTGAAAGGCGCTCAGAGCCGCCTGCAGCATCTCTGCTGCGGTCTGCACGCGCACACACTCCACGCCGCGGCCCACGTCGAGCGATGTCGGCCCCAGCACAAGCGTGACAGCAGCGCCGCGGCGAGCGGCCTCCCCCGCCAGGGCGATGCCCATCTTGCCCGACGACCGGTTGCCAATGAAGCGCACAGGGTCAATCGGCTCGTGCGTGGGGCCGGCGGTAATCACGACGCGCTTGCCCGCCAGGTCTTGCGGGACGGGGTTGAGCACCTCGCAGACGGCCTCGACGATGCCCTCGGGCTCGCTCATGCGTCCCGTGTCCACGTCACCGCAGGCAAGGTAGCCGCTGCCGGGCCCCACCACGTGGACACCGCGCTCGCGCAGCGTGGCCATATTGGCCTGCGTCGCCGGCGCCTTCCACATGCCGTTGTTCATAGCGGGTGCGATCACGATGGGTCGCGGCGTCGCAAGCAGCGTGGTGGAGATGAGGTCGTCGGCGATACCGTTTGCCATCTTGGCGATGATATTGGCCGTCGCGGGCGCCACGGCCACCAAATCGGGCTCCTGCGCCAGCGAAATATGGTGGATGGGGTCGGAGGGGTCGTCGAAAAGGCCCACCGCGACCGGCTCATTCGTGAGCGCACGGAAGGTGAGCGGGCCCACAAACTCCGTGGCATGCTCGCTCATAACGACCTTGACGCGCGCGCCGCGCTTTTGCAGCAGGCGCACGATATTGCACGACTTATAGGCGGCGATCCCGCCGGTAATGCCCAGCAGGATCGTTTTTCCCTCAAGTTGCATTGTATTGTTGGATGCCGCCGTCATCATTTAGGCTTCCTTGTTGGGAAGCACCAGCAGGCGGTGGCAGTACGGGCAATGCGTAATCTCACTACCGTCGTGGTTGAGGTCGCTCATGGACGACGCCTGCAGCGCGGTGTGGCAGACCGTGGGGATGTTACCCTTGATGGTCTCGACTGCCAGGCCGCGGAACTGCTTGAGCAGACGCTCGTAATCGGTGAGTACGTCGGTCGGCAGCGTGGCGGCAAGCGCGGTGCGCTCCTTGGTGGCGGCATCAATCTGAGCCTGGAGGTCGGTGGCCTTGGCGCGGGCGGCCTTGGTATCGGCCTTCACGCCCTCCTCGAACTTGGCGATGATGGCCTGCGCACGGGCCTCGCGGTCGAGCGCCTCCTTGTGGGCGACTACGACGTCCTTGCGGGTGTGCTCGATCTTGTCCAGACGCTTGGCCAGGGTGGCGAGCTCGTTCTCCAGGTCCTGAACCTCGCGGTAGTCAGAGCCGTCAACGTGGCGCTTCTTGGCGGCCTCGATGGCGTTATTGGTCTGAATCTCGGTGGTGTTGAGGTCGTCGAGCTCGATATCCAGATCCTTGCGCTGGGCGTAGAGCTTGGTCATCTCGGACTTGAGCTTCACATAGGTCTTGCGCTTGGAAGCGAGCTCCTTGAGCTCCGGCATATTGGCAAGTTCGCTCTTGTTGCGGGCGAGCTCCAAATCGATCTGTTGCAGCTTGAGTAGCGTAGCGCCGGCGCTCATAAGTTCTCTCCTTTTGTCACAGTCCACCATTGGCAAGGGTTCAGTATTTTAATCGCATGACGGGGGTCGACCCCGGCGTCAACTGCAGAGTTCATCAATATATCAACGAACGGCTCCTCGGAGCGGTC
>CALBOJ010000083.1 GCA_937896835.1 uncultured Collinsella sp. | reverse complement strand
GCAAGGCGGGGCCGAGGCCGCCTCGATCAATTTGCGAAAGAATCTTGACGGTACCTTGACGAAGACTGATATCTCACCTCGTCGATACATACTGTCTGGCGAATCGTTTGTCAATGAATTCGGTGAACGGTAGCAAATACCGTTCAAGCGTATGTATGTATCGGTCGCCGAGCGCGGCACCTCAGTTGGGTTCGTCGGTAGGTAAGGTATATATCGTCCGCAAGTTGCGCGGGGGCACGTCTAGGCGCTCCCGGGTAAGATTCTCTATTGATAGGAGAAGACATGGCCATCATCAACAAGGGTATGTCCAGGCGTTCGTTCCTCGGCCTCACCGGCAGCGTCGCTGCTGTCGCAGGGCTTGGTCTCACCGGCTGCGGTGGCAGCTCTAGCGACGAGGGTTCCGCTTCCGGTTCCACCGATTCCGCCAACCGTGGCGGCGGCGTGATCACCGCTGGTTCCGCTTACGCTCCGTCCAGCTTCGATCCCGCCAGCACCGGCTCCGCTGTGGGCCTGGGTGCTAACTGGCACGTCGTCGAGGGCCTCTACGGCATCGATTACCACGACTACAGCACCTTCAAAGAGCTCGCCACCGACGATCCCAAGTCTGTGGACGACACCACTTTCGAGGTCACCATCCGCAAGGGCGCCAAGTTCTCCGATGGCACCGAGGTCACCGCTGACGATGTCGTTGCCTCCTACACCGCTTGCGCCGCTTCCGCTACCTATGCTCCGTTCTTCCAGCCCTTCGAGTCCATCGAGGCCAAGGACGCCAGCACCGTGACGGTCAAGACCAAGGTCCCCAACTTCTCCCTGCTCAAGGATCGTCTGGCCATCGTCCGCGTTACCCCGGCCACCCAGACCGAGGAGGATCGCGCCAAGCAGCCGATCGGCTCCGGCCCCTGGATGTACGACTCTATCTCCGATACCGAGATCACCCTGGTTCCCAACCCCGAGTACAACGGTGAGTATGCTGCCGAGGATAAGAAGATCCAGTACAGCATCCTGACCGACCCCACCGCTCGCGTTACCGCTCAGCAGGAGGGCTCCACGCTCGTTATGGAGCTCGTTACCGCTGACGCCGTCGACCAGCTCGAGAGCGCCGGCTGCAAGATCGATAACGTTCAGGGTTTCGGCACCCGCTTCATCATGTTCAACGTCGCCAAGGAGCCTTGGAACAACGTCAAGGTCCGTCAGGCTGTCATGTATGCGCTCGACACCGAGAAGATGGTCAGCAACACCTTCGCCGGCCTTGCCACCGCTGCCAGCTGCTACCTGCCCAAGAGCTTCACCAACTATCATGAGGCTTCCACGGTGTACAAGACCGACGCCAAGAAGGCTAAGAAGCTCATCGAGGAGTCTGGCATCACCCCGGGTGCCATCACCCTGCGCACCACCGACAACGAGCAGATTAAGGGCATGGCCGCCCAGGTCAAGAATGACCTCGACGCTCTCGGCTTCGATGTGACCATCCAGACCGATACCTCGCCGGCCACCTACGCTGCCATCGACGGCGGCGAGGCCTACGATATCCTCCTTGCCCCTGGCGATCCTTCCTGCTTCGGCGCCGACCCCGACCTGCTGCTCAACTGGTGGTACGGCGACAACGTCTGGATGCAGACCCGTTGCCCGTGGAAGGAGTCCGCTGAGTGGCAGAAGCTCCACGGTCTCATGGACGAGGCTCTTGCCGCTGAGGGCGATGAGCAGCAGAAGAAGTGGAACGAGTGCTTCGACATCATTGCCGACAACGCCGTTCTGTACCCCGTTGTCCACGTCAAGACCGTCTCCGCTTCCTGGGACGATCCGTCCACTGCGCCCAACGGCGAGGCCCTCGATGGCTTCAAGGGCATCGGCACGACGAGCATGTCCTTCAGGGGCGTTGCGACCGTCAAGGCGTAAGACTCGCTTGAGTCTGTATGCAGGATGTCGGTCGTTGGGACCGTATCCTCATAGTTGAAACAAAGACCCGGGCGGCAACGATGTCGCTCGGGTCTTGTAATGAGTATCCGTACTCATATACCAGTTGGTCCTACCGACAAAAGAAAGGGGAGAGAACGTGAACAACTTGCTACGTTTGATTGGAAGGCGTCTTGTGGCGCTGCCGATCATGGCATTGGGCGTCACCGTCCTGGTGTTCTTCCTTATGTCGTTCTCCAAGACCGACCCCGCCTACACGGCGTTGGGTGACGGTGCCTCGCCCGAGGCGGTTGCCGAGTACCATGAGAAGTATGGTCTGGACGACCCCTGGCCCGTGCGCTACGTGCGCTATATGGGCGATCTGATTCATGGCGACATGGGCACCTATGGTGCTGCTCGCAACTCCGTTGCCAAGCGCATCTCCACGGCCCTGCCCGTCACGATGCAGCTGACCTTCATCGGTCTTGCCATCGGTGCGGTCGTTTCGTTTTTACTCGGCGTCATCGCGGCACTGTATCGCGATAAATGGCCGGACCAAGTGATCCGCGTCTTTTCCATCGCCGGCTTGGCAACCCCGTCGTTCTGGCTTGCCGTTCTGTTGATCCTGCTGTTCTCTTCCTACCTTAAGGTGCTCCCGGCATCGGGTGCTCTGCCTCACTTCACCACGAATCCGGTTGGCTATCTGGGACGTATGATCATGCCCGCTATCGCCTTGGCATTTCCGCTGACGGGCCAGATGACTCGTATCGTGCGTACCGCCATGGTCGAGGAGCTCGACAAGGACTATGTCCGTATGGCTCGCGGCGCCGGCGTTCCCGAGAAGGTTGTCGTCGGCATCAACGTTCTTCGCAATGCGCTGATCACCCCGGTCACCACCCTCGGTCTTAAGATCGGTTACCTCATGGGCGGCGCCGTCGTCATCGAGGTTATCTTCAACCTCCCCGGCATGGGCACCGCGATTCTGCAGGGCGTTCAGGGCAACGAGGCGAACCTGGTTCAGGGTGTCGTTATCGTCGTTGCTCTTGCCTTCATCATCATCAACATCGTGGTTGACATGCTCTACCTGCTCATCAACCCGCGCATCAGGACGGTGTAGATTATGGTAAAGATTCGAGAGAAGCAAACCGAGCAGCTCGAGAAGGCTGCCTCCAAGGGGCTCAAGCTCGGTGGCTGGAAGAAGATGACGCTGTCTTCTAAGATTGCCGCCGTCGTGCTGGTGCTGGTCGCCCTGACTGCGATTCTGGCTCCCCTTCTTGCCCCCTATAGCCCGGTCGAGATCTTTACGGCTCGCCAGGCTCCCGGCAACGGATTTATCTTCGGTACCGACGATAAGGGTCGCGACATTCTGTCGCGCATGCTCTACGGCGGTCGTTACTCGCTGATTATCGGCTTTGGCGCCACTGCCATGGCTCTGGTCTGCGGCTCGGTCGTGGGCGCCCTTGCAGCGGTTTCGCGCAAGGCCGTCTCCGAGACGATCATGCGTATCCTGGACATCATCATGTCCATCCCGGGCATCGCCCTCGCGGCCGTTTTCGTCTCCATCCTGGGCAATTCCGTGCCGTCGATCATCTTCGCTATCGGCTTCATGTACACTCCGCAGATTGCCCGTATCGTGCGCGCCAACATCGTGTCCGAGTACGGCGAGGACTATGTCCGTGCGGTCATCGTTTCCGGCGCCAAGGCTCCGTGGATTTTGATCAAGCATGTTCTGCGTAACTGCATCGCCCCGATCATGGTCTTCACCGTTACCCTGGTCGCCGACGCCATCATCTTCGAGGCTTCGCTGACCTTCATCGGCGCTGGTATCCAGGAGCCCACCGCTACCTGGGGCAACATCCTCGCCGACGCCCGCGGCGGCGTGCTCGCTGGCCGTTGGTGGCAGGCGCTGTTCCCGGGTCTGGCCATCATGATCACCTGCCTGGCGCTCAACATCCTCTCCGAGGGCATTACCGACGCCATGGCCGCTGCTCCCTCTGCCGCCCTGGATCCTACCGATTCCTCCAAGCGTCGCGAGGCCGACCTGCTGGTCTCCGACCCCGTTCGCGCCTACAAGGAGCAGGCCCAGTCCCTCTCCGCTCGCCTTGGCGCCCTGCGCGATGTCGAGCTCAAGCGTGACGATCGCCATGTGCCCGATGAATCTGTCGAACCGATTCTCTCGGTCCGTGACTTCTGCATCCAGTTTGAGCATCACGGTGATATCAACGTCGTCGACCATGTCAACTTTGACGTCCGTCCTGGTCAGACCATGGGCCTGGTGGGCGAGTCCGGTTGCGGTAAGTCCATCACCACGTTGGCCATCATGGGCCTGACCGATGAGGACGAGCACCTTTCCGGCGAGGTCCTCTGGGAGGGCCGTGACCTGCTCAAGATGAGCAAGAAGGAGTGGTTCGGCCTGCGCGGTACCGATATCGCTATGGTCTATCAGGACGCCCTGTCCTCGCTCAACCCCTCCATGCTCATCTCTGCCCAGATGAAGCAGCTCACCAAGCGTGGCGGCACCCGTAGCGCCGAGGAGCTTCTGGAGCTCGTGGGCCTTGATCCCAAGCGTACGCTCGAGAGCTACCCGCACGAGCTTTCCGGCGGCCAGCGTCAGCGCGTCCTGATCGCTATGGCCCTTACCCGCGACCCCAAGCTGGTCATCTGCGACGAGCCCACGACCGCTCTGGACGTTACCGTCCAGAAGCAGGTCATCAAGCTGCTCAACGATCTTCAGGCCAAGCTCGGCTTTGCCATGATCTTCGTTTCGCATGACCTGGCTCTGGTCGCCGAGGTTGCCCATAACATCACGGTTATGTACGCCGGTCAGGTTATCGAGCAGGCGCCCACCAAGGAGCTGCTCACTAACCCGATTCACGAGTACACCCGCGGTCTTCTGGGTTCCGTTCTGTCCATCGAGAGCGGTTCGGGCCGCCTGCACCAGGTGCCCGGCGCCGTTCCGAGCCCGCGCGATTTCCCCAAGGGCGATCGCTTCGCGCCCCGCTCGAGCCATCCGCGTATTGGCCTGGACACCCGTCCGGTCTTCAAGCGCGTGCCCGGCACCGAGCACTTCTATTCCGAGCTCCCCGACGAGGTGCTCAAGGCAAATGGTTTGACCCCTCACGCGGAGGTGATGTAGATGAGCGAGACCGCAGTCAACGGCGTCGAGCCGATCATCTTCCTTGATGACGTCCACGTCACCTTTAGGACCCGTACCGGTTCGATTTTGCACCCCAACCTGGTTCACGCCGTCCAGGGTGTAACGATTAAGCTCATGCCCGGCCAGACGATCGGCATCGTCGGCGAGTCCGGTTGCGGTAAGTCCACCACCGCCAACGTCATGTGCGGCCTGCAGGCCCCCACGAGCGGCAAGGTCTACTTTAAGGGCAAGGACGTTACCAAGCGTACCGCCGAGGACCGTCGCCACATGGGTCGCGTCATTTCGGTCGTGTTCCAAAACCCGGCCACGGCGCTCAACCCGCGCATGGTCGTTCGCGAGCAGCTGCTCGATCCCATGCGCGTCCACAATCTGGGCACCGAGGCAGAGCAGGAGAAGCGCGTCAAGGAGCTCCTGGAGCTCACCGGTCTGCCCAGCTCTGCCGCCGAGGTTCTTCCCGGCCAGCTTTCGGGTGGTCAGCGTCAGCGCGTGGCAATTGCCCGTGCCCTGTCGCTGAACCCCGACGCCATCATTGCCGACGAGCCCACCTCGGCTCTGGACGTTTCGGTCCGCGCGCAGATCCTGAACCTGCTGACCGATCTTAAGAAGGAGCTCGGCCTGGCCATGGTGTTCATTAGCCATGACATCCAGACGGTCCGCTATATCTCTGACGACATCATCGTTATGAATGGTGGCAAGATCGTCGAGCAGGGCGAGGCCAAGCAGGTCTTCCAGCACCCCCAGGACCCCTACACCAAGATGCTGCTCGGCGCTGCGCCGTCGCTGCTGCATCCCAAGCTCGGCGAGTAGCTTCGCTTTCCCTCCCGTGCGCCCGGTTCCCTTGCCGGGCGCACCTCCGTTGCGATTTCGAAAGGTTGGGTTCACGAGCCATGCCAAGTGCTCAGGAGCTACAACATCAATTTGGTGAATATCGAGGCGCCATGCCCCGTCCATCAGATTTCGATCTCTTTTGGAAGGATCGCATGGCCGAGGCCGACGTCGTCGGGCTTGACTATGCGATCGAGACGGCATCGGTCACCGATGCCGTGACCTGCCAGCTTTTCGACCTTTGGTATACCGGCATGTGTGGCGCTCGCCTGCATGCCAAGTACCTTAAACCCGTCTCGGACGAGCCCGTGCCATTGGTGCTTCAGTTCCATGGGTATCCGGGTGCAAGCCGCAGCTGGTTTGAGCAGGCGTCGTTTGCGGGCATGGGCATGGCACTCATCGCCCTCGACTGCCCCGGCCAAGGAGGTCCCTCCGAGGACATTGGCGGATTTGAGGGCACAACGGTCGCGGGCCATATCGTCGCCGGTATCGACGGCGACCCGGCCAACCTCTACTATGTCCGCTTGCACCAAGATATTCGCATTCTGTGCCGTATTGTTCGCGAGCTCGAGGGCATCGATCTCGCCCGTGTGTTTGTGAACGGTGCCTCGCAGGGCGGCGGTTTGGGCATTGCGACCTGTGCGCTTAACAGCGAGCTTATCAATCGTGCCGCCATCCTCTATCCCTTCCTGTCGGATTTCCGCCTGGTCTGGGATTTGGATGCCGATGATATTGCCTACGAGGGCTTGCGCTATTGGTCGCGCTGGTTTGATGAGGATTCGACTCGTATTGACGAAGCCTATGCAAAGCTTGCGTACTTCGACTCCAAGAACTTCGCCCCCATGGTTAAATGCCCCGTGCTGTTTGGCACGGGAACGGCCGATATCGTCTGCCCGCCGGCAACGCAGTTTGCGGTCTACAACAACCTGACCTGCGAGAAGCGCCATGAGTTCTTTGAGGGCTTTGGTCACGAGGAGATTCAGGACTTTGACGATCTGATCATTCCATTTTTCTGCAAGGGAGGGGAGGCTCATGTCTAAGTGCGAAAGCAATGTCGATGAGCTGATTGTCCCCGAGCTTACGGGGATTCCTGGGACGGTTTCGTCAAGGCTCGCAGAATATCGGGACTGGCGCGGTGATGTCCAAGCAGATGTTTCCGATTTAGAGACATGCGCTTCGAATCTTGAGATTCAAGGTCCGGCCATTACGGCGATTGACTTTGTTAATCCCTGCGCCCGTTACTCGGAGGTCTCCTTTGAGCTCGGTGACGATGCGATTCACGCTCGTTTGATCGAGCCTGTCGGTCGTGCCCGAGTATCTGAGCGCGTGCCGCTGTGCCTGATGTTCCACGACATCGATCGGCCTGTGCGCGGCTGGCATCACATGACGAGATTTGCCGCCATGGGGTATGCCGTGCTTGCACTGGATGACGATGTTGCTGGTGCGGACGACCTGCAGAGGGGGATTTCTTCGCCCGCTTTTGTCGAGCGCGTCCGTTGGGGTTGCGCGCTGGCGAAGGTGGCGCGCAATCTTGATGGCATGGACCCCGACCGCATCTTTGCATGGGGTGAGGGTCTTGGCGGCGGAGTCGCGCTGGCGGTTTCTGCTCTGGACGAGCGGGGCCTCGCCTGCACGGCGGTTGCCAATCCGCTTCCTGACGGCCTCGAGGCGCTGTCGTCTCGGGTGCGCGGATCGGTGCTCATGGGCACATCGCTTATGGATACCGTGAGCGATCCCAAGGATCAGTTTGCCGTATTCAACGGTCTTGAGTGTGACCGGAGGCATATCATCTATGCCAAATACGCTCACGAGCGCATCAATGCGTTCGAAAACGAAGTCGTCGACTTCTTTAACCAAACGTTCTACCCGTGTTCTTTGGCCTAGACGGCCTGGACACTGCCAACAAGAGTGGGCGGCATAGGGCTGCCCGCCAGACAACTAAGGAGATTCTTGTGGCAACTCAGAAATTCACCGGCGTTATCCCTCCCGTCGTTGTTCCCGATACCGAAGACCACCAGCTCGATGTTGCCTCCTTTGAGCGCAGCATCAACCGCATGATCGATGCCGGCGTCGATGGCTTGTTCTTCTTGGGCTCCTCGGGCGAGGTCGTCTTCTCCACCGACGAGCGTCGCCGTCAGATCATCGCCGAGGCCGTCCGTATCGTCGACCACCGCGTTCCCGTTCTGGTCGGCATCATCGACACCGAGACCGAGCGCATGATCGAGCACGGTAAGGTCGCTCAGGAGCTGGGCGCCGATGCGCTTGTCGCCACCTGCCCGTTCTATGCCCTGCAGGGCATGACTGAGGTCGAGGAGCACTTCCGCATCCTGCATGAGGAACTCGACCTGCCCATCTTCGCCTACGACATTCCCGTGTGTGTCCACACCAAGCTCCCTTGGAAGCTCCTTGCCAAGCTCGGTGCCGAGGGCGTTCTGGCCGGCGTCAAGGATTCCTCGGGTGATGACATCTCGTTCCGCTACCTCGTTCAGGAGAACGAGAAGAACGGCCATCCGATGAGCATTCTCACCGGTCACGAGGTTGTTGTCGACGGCGCCTACCTCGGTGGCGCCGACGGTTCCGTCCCGGGTCTCGCCAACGTTGAGCCCGAGGGCTACGTGCGTCAGTGGAAGGCCGCTCAGGCTGGTGACTGGGCTACCGTCAAGGCCGAGCAGGACCGCCTCAATGAGATTTCGCACATCTGGGATGTCACCTCGGGCGTCCAGGGCTATGCCGGTGGCGTCGGCGCCTTCAAGACCGCTATGAACCTCATGGGCATCTTCGACAGCCCGACCATGCCGCGCCCGGTGAAGGCCATGACCGGCGAGAACGTCGAGGCGATTAAGAAGGTCCTTCAGGACAACGGTCTCCTTTAAAGCTTTCCCGGGCACCCGATCTTGGGGCTCAAGCGGTCGAGCGTGACCCATTAGGTCAACGCCCGACCGCTTTCACCCCAACCTCGGGCACCCGGGAAACCTTTACCAAGCTGCGGCGATAACGCAGCCTTCATTTCCTGTAGTTGTTTTTTATCTCCTAAGGAGAGCGACATGGAGAACAAGTACGTCTGCTCTGTCGATATCGGCGGCACCAAGATTGCGACCGCCATTATGGAGTACCCGGCTGACGGTAGTGTGCCCCATCCCGTTTTTGAGGCCGAGGTTCCCACCGAGGCCCAAGAGGGCGGCGAGGCCGTCTTCCAGCGTATCGAGGCGTCCATCAAGGCTGCTCTCGAGGCGAATCCCGATGTCGAGGTCCTTGGCGTCGGTATCGGTGCCGCCGGCGTTGTCGATCCCAAGACGGGTGCCATTGCGTATGCCAACGAGATCATGCCCGGCTGGTCCGGCGTTCAGTTGGGGCCGCGTCTGCGCGAGGACCTCGGTCTTCCCGTTGCCGTTGTAGGCGACGTGCAGGCTCATGCTCTGGGCGAGGCCCACTGGGGCGTCGGCAAGGGCAAGTTCTCCGTCTTGTGTCTTGGCATCGGTACGGGCATCGGCGGCGCATATGTCGAGAACGGCCGCGTGATGCAGGGCTTCCATGGTGCTGCCGGTCATATGGGCCACATCGAGTGCTCGGCTGCCGCCGGCATTCCCTGCGCCTGCGGGCGTTCCGGCCATCTGGAGTCGGTTGCTTCGGGCACTTCCATTGGTCGTATGTACGATGAGCGCTTTGGTCGCGTCGACCCCAGCCGTCCTTCGGTCGGTCGCGATGTGAACGACCTGTGCCGTGCGGGCGACGCAAAGGCGACCGAGGTCATCCATGACGCCGGCTTTGCGCTGGGTGCCAGCTTGGGCTCGCTCGCTAACATCCTGGACCCTGAGGTCATCGTGCTTTCGGGTGGCGTGATTCACCAAGGTCCCGATTGGCGTTCGCAGACGTGGAAGGATTCGGTGCACGAGGGCTATGCCAGCCAGGCGCTCGATCCGCTTCAGGACACGCCGATCCTCATCGGTTCTCTGGAGGGCGATGCTCCGCTCATCGGTGCCGCCGAACACCTTCTTGCATCGTTGAAGTAAACATAACTACCAAGTGCGCCTTCTGAGGTGCCGCAGATTGACGTGAAAGAGGAGCGAAGCGTACTTCGGTACGTGAGCGACGGTTTGAACGTCAAGGTGCGGTGTCTCAGAAGGCTGTTTTTAGAAAGGTTGAGTCGAACATGACCGTCGATCCTTTGATTCAATCCCTGAAGGGCAAGCTCGTCGTGAGCGTTCAGGCGTATATGGGCGAGCCGCTTCGTACGCCCGAGACCATGGCTCAAATGTCTCGCGCTTGCGAGCTTGGCGGCGCCGCCGCCATTCGCTGCCAGGGCCTTGCCGACATTGCCGCCATTAAGGGTCGCTGTGAGGTTCCCGTCATCGGCCTGTGGAAGGATGGGCACGAGGGCGTTTATATCACGCCGACGCTGCGTCACGCTCGCGCCTGCGTTGCTGCCGGTGCCGATATCGTGGCGATCGACGCCACCGATCGTCCGCGCCCCGATGGCAAGACGGTCGAGGATACCTTCCGCCCGCTGCACGAGGAGGGTGTGCTCCTGATGGCGGATTGTGCCACCATCGAGGATATTCGCCGTGCTGTTGATATGGGCTTTGACCTGGTATCCACCACGCTTTCTCACGGCGTCGCCGCCATCGACTGCACCATGGCCGATGGCCCCGATCTGCCGCTCCTGCGTCAGGCGACCGAGGAATTCCCCGGCCTTCCCATCATTTGCGAGGGTCGCGTGCATACGCCCGAGGAGGCTCGCGCCGCGATCGATGCTGGCGCCTGGGCCGTTGTCGTCGGCACCGCCATCACGCACCCCACGAGTATTACGAGTTGGTTCAAGGCTGCGCTTGAGGCGTAAGACAGGCCTCGTATCCGCTCGGGGCGGTATACTCAATATAGGCAATTGACCGCGCGGGATCCGGGTTGCTGGGTCCCGCGCTTGTTTTCGGGAGGCAGCACATGCAAAAGGGAGATGCCATGGATGCGGCGGAGCGCTCGGAGCGCATCCCCGATATCGTCATCATCACCGGAATGTCCGGATCGGGCCGCACGCAGGCCATGCACGTGTTCGAGGACATGGGCTATTTTTGCATCGATAACCTGCCTCCGCGTCTCATCGCCCAGCTTGCCGAGCTCGTCGGCATCAATACGGGCGTGGGCAGGCATCTCGCCGTCACCTGCGATTTGCGTAGCCAGGGACTGTTTGACGAGTTGCTCGATGCGGTCGCCGCGCTCGAAGAGCGCGAGATGAGCTGCGACATCGTGTTCCTGGAGGCTTCTGACGAGGTGCTGATTCGTCGCTACAGCGAAAATCGCCGCCGTCATCCCATTGCCAAGCCGGGGGAGACTACGGCCGATGCCATTCAGCGCGAGCGCCTTCAGCTTCAGGGCGTGCGCGACCGAGCCGATATGATTATCGACACGAGCCGTCTGCGCACCTCTGCGCTGCGCAACAAGCTACGTATGGCATTTTCCGAGCTGTCCGACCAGCAGCTCATGGACGTCCACGTGTTCTCGTTTGGCTTTAAGCACGGCATGCCCGTCGAGGCGGACATTATGATCGACGTCCGCTTCCTGCCTAATCCGTTCTACGATCCCGAGATGCGCACGATGACCGGTCTCGATAAAAAGGTCTCCGATTTTGTTCTGGACCATCCCAAGACGCAGGAGTTTTGGAAGGCTTGGACACAGCTGCTCGATACGGTGATGCCGGGCTATATCGCGGAGGGTAAGCCGCAGCTTTCTATCGCCATCGGCTGCACGGGCGGCCAGCACCGCAGCGTTGCCATTGCCGAGGCCACGGCCCGTTACCTGGAAGGCGCTCAGTACCATGTGAGCATCTCCCACCGCGACCTGTCGCGCGCCAACACGAAGGCATAGGCCTGCATGTCGTTTACCGCTGAGGTGCGCGACGAGCTTGCGCGCTGCGAACCCGAATGTGAATACTGCGACTTGTCGACGCTTGCCGCCCTCACGCGCGTGAGCGGTACGCTCTCGCTTACCGGCTCTGGGCGGTATCGTTTGACGGTTGCGACTGAGACGGGAGCCGTCGCGCGCACGATGATCACGCTGACGCATCGTATCCTTAAGCTCAAAACGGAGTTCACCGTCCGTAAATCTGTATTGCATAAGGTTCGAAACTACCTCATCACCTTGCCTGATCAGCCCGATTTGGATAAGGCTCTGGTGCTGCTGGGCATTCTCGACCGTAGGGGAGGGCTCGTCGCAGGTGTGCCGCGTCACATTGTCGCCCGTCCATGCTGTAGACTTGCCTATATCCGCGGCGCGCTCATCGCGGGCGGCTTCGTGGCCGATCCACGCGGCGATTTTCATCTGGAGATCGCTGTGCAGGGCGAGCAATATGCCAAGGGACTTTGCGAGCTGTTGGAGCAGATTGGGGTCCATGCTCGTGTTAATGCACGGCGGGGGTCATATGCCGTGTACATTAAGAGCGCCGAGGAAATCGAGCATCTATTAAAGCTGATTGGTGCCAAGCGCAGCGTTGCCGAGATTGAGGAGGCGCGCGCGGTCAAGTTGGTTAAGAACGATGTGAACCGTCGCGTGAATGCCGAGCTCGCCAACCAGACCAGAAGCGCCGGTGCTGCCCAACATCAGCTTGCGCTTATCGATGAGCTCGAGCAGCGTGGCCTTCGCGATGCGCTTCCGGATGCCTTGGCGGTCTTTTGCGACCTGCGCGAGCGCTATCCTGATCTGTCGCTGCGTGATTTGGGGGAGATGGCTGACCCTCCCTTGTCGAAGTCAGCCCTCTACCATCGTGTTTTACGGCTTGAAAAGCTCATTGAAGCAAACAGGTAGTTTGAAGTAACGACTTATATATGGATTTAGCTGCTATTTTAGTCTTTAAAACGTTTTAACGTAAATTTGATTTTCAATTTCGAGCATTCTCGTGAAATTCAAGTCAAAAAAAAGGTATATTAGGCGAGTGGTTAGTTTGTGGGCCTCAACGGCGGGCGCTGTAGCTCGCGGGGGCCTTACGAAAGGAGACACAATGGCAGTAAAGGTTGCTATTAACGGCTTCGGTCGCATCGGTCGTCTGGCTTTCCGTCAGATGTTCGGTCATGAGGGCTCCGAGATCGTCGCTATCAACGACCTCACCTCTCCCGATATGCTCGCTTACCTGCTGAAGTACGACTCCACGCAGGGCAACTACGCTCGCGATCACGAGGTCGTTGCTGGCGAGGATTCCATCACCGTTGACGGCAAGGAGATCAAGATCTACAAGGAGGCCGACGCCAACAACCTGCCTTGGGGCGACCTTGACGTCGACGTCGTTCTCGAGTGCACCGGCTTCTACACCAGCAAGGCTAAGGCTCAGGCCCACATCAACGCTGGCGCCAAGAAGGCCGTCATCTCCGCTCCGGCCGGCAGCGATCTGCCCACCATCGTGTACAACGTCAACCATGAGACGCTGACCGCTGAGGACAACATCATCTCCGCTGCTTCCTGCACCACCAACTGCCTCGCCCCGATGGCCAAGGGTCTGAACGACTTCGCTCCCATCGTGTCCGGCATCATGACCACCATCCACGCCTTCACCGGCGACCAGATGCCGCTCGACGGCCCGCAGCGCAAGGGCAACTTCCGTCGCTCCCGCGCCTGCTCCGAGAACATCGTCCCGAACACCACGGGCGCTGCCAAGGCCATCGGCCTGGTTCTCCCCGAGCTCAACGGCAAGCTCATCGGTGCCGCCCAGCGCGTCCCGACGCCGACCGGCTCGCTGACCAACCTCTACGCCGTCGTTGACAAGAAGGTCACCGTCGACGAGGTCAACGCTGCCATGAAGGCCTACGCCGAGACCATCCCCGAGACCTTCGCCTACAACGAGGACCAGATCGTCTCCCGCGACATCGTCGGCGAGACCCACGGCTCCATCTTCGACGCCACTCAGACCATGTGCTCTGACCTCGGCAACGGCCAGACCCTCGTTCAGGTCACCTCTTGGTACGACAACGAGAACTCCTACACCTCTCAGATGGTCCGCACCATCAAGTACTTCGAGAAGTTCGTTGCTTAATTTAGCTTTTAGCGAATAGCTCGTTGAGCGTCTAAAGAAGGGCGCGGCCTTATAGGGCTTACACCCTAGGGTCGCGCCCTTTTTATAAGAAATCGTCTGCCGTAATGGGAGGCAGACACGTACGAAAGGTAGAAGCAAACATGGCCTTTACCAAGAAGACCGTCCGCGACATCGATGTCGACGGAAAGCGCGTTCTCGTCCGCGTTGACTTTAACGTGCCTATCAAGGATGGCGTCGTTGGCGACACCACCCGTATCAAGGCTGCCCTGCCCACCATCAACTACCTCGTTGAGCACAACGCTCGCGTCATCCTCATGAGCCATCTCGGCCGTCCCGAGGGCACCGGCTTCCAGCCCGAGCTGTCCCTCGAGCCCGTCGCCAAGAAGCTCGCTGAGCTCTCTGGTCTCGACGTTGCCTTTGTCGCCGACACCTACGGCGAGAAGGCTGCCGAGGCTGTCGCTGCCGTCGAGCCGGGCAAGGTTCTCGTTCTCGAGAACGTCCGCTTCGATAAGCGTGAGAAGAAGAACGATCCCGAGATCGCCAAGAAGCTCGCTTCCTATGGTGACGTCTTCGTTCTCGATGCCTTCGGCACCGCTCACCGCGCCCAGGGTTCCGTCGTGGGCCCCGCCGCTTATCTGCCCGCCGTCGCCGGCTTCCTTCTCGAGAAGGAGGTCGACACGCTGACCGGCATCTTCGCCGAGCCCGAGCGTCCCTTCGTCGCCATCGTCGGTGGTTCCAAGGTTTCCTCCAAGATCGGCGTTCTCGATCACCTCATCGACTCCGCTGACACCCTGATCATCGGTGGCGGCATGGCCTACACCTTCTTCCTGGCTCAGGGCCTGTCCGTTGGCCAGTCCCTCAAGGAAGAGGACTGGGTCGAGCGCGCCGGCGAGATGCTCAAGAAGGCCGAGGAGAAGGGTGTCAAGATCCTGCTCCCCATCGACAACCGTGTTGCCGATCACTTTGGCGAGGACGCTGTCCCCGAGGTTGTTGCTTCCGATGCTATCCCCGACGATCGTGAGGGTATGGACATCGGTCCCAAGACCGAGGAGCTCTATGCCGAGGCTGTCAAGGGCGCCAAGACCGTGTTCTGGAACGGCCCCATGGGCGTCTTCGAGTTTGACAACTTTGCTCACGGCACCCAGGCTATCGCCGAGGCTCTCGCCGAGGCTGACTGCACCTCGATCATCGGCGGTGGTGACTCTGTCGCAGCTGTCAACAAGTTCAACCTGGCCGACAAGATGAGCTGGATCTCCACCGGTGGTGGCGCTTCCATGGAGCTCGTCGAGGGTAAGGCCCTGCCCGGAGTGGAGGCGCTTCTCGATGCCTAATCGCACCCTTCTTATCGCTGGTAACTGGAAGATGAACAACGACGTCGCCGAGGCCGCCAAGCTCGCCGACGAGCTGGCTCAGGCTCTGCCCGAGGTTCCGGCTGGCGTCGAGGTGCTCGTCTGCCCTCCGACCATCGACATCACCACGGTTCATGACCGCATTCAGGCTGCCCCCATCGCCCTCGGTGCACAGAACGTGTACTGGGAGGCCAAGGGTGCCTTCACCGGTGAGTCTTCTTGCGACATGCTCAAGTCCGCTGGCTGCACCTACTGCATCATCGGTCACTCCGAGCGTCGCGACTACTTCCACGAGACCGACGAGGACCAGAACAAGAAGGCCAAGGCTCTCGTTGCCGCCGGTCTTGTTCCCGTCTTCTGCTGCGGCGAGTCCCTCGAGGTCCGCGAGGCTGGCACCTATGTCGAGCACGTCGTGAACCAGGTCAAGGCTGGCCTTGCTGGCCTTGAGATCACCTGCCCCAAGCAGGTCGTCGTCGCCTACGAGCCCATCTGGGCCATCGGCACCGGCAAGACCGCTACCGCCGAGGATGCTCAGGAGGTCTGCGGTGCTATCCGTGAGACCCTCAAAGAGATGTTCGGCGAGGAGCTCGCTAACGGCATCCGCGTGCTGTATGGCGGTTCCGCCAAGCCCGGCAACATCGCCGAGCTCGTCGCCAAGCCCGACGTTGACGGCGCCCTCGTGGGCGGCGCTTCGCTCAAGGCTGCCGACTTCGCCTCTATGGTCGTCAAGGCAGGCGAGTAGGACATATGGCACAACGTCATCTTCCTGCACTCCTGATTATCATGGATGGCTGCGGCCTTGCTCCGGCCGATGGCGAGAATGCCGTCGCCGCTGCCAAGACGCCCTTCCTTGATGGCCTGTACGAGAAGTACCCCCACACCACGCTCGGTGCTTCGGGCGAGGACGTGGGCCTTCCCGACGGCCAGATGGGCAACTCCGAGGTGGGTCACCTCAACATCGGTGCCGGCCGCATCGTGTTCCAGGAGCTTTCGCGCATCAACAACGCCATCAAGGACGGCTCCATCGCCAAGAACGAGGTTTTTGTCAAGGCTATGGACGACGTCAAGGCTGACGGTAAGACTCTCCACCTCATGGGCCTTATGAGCCCGGGCGGTGTTCATTCTCACATGAACCACGTCGAGGCTCTGGTCAAGATGGCTGCCGAGCACGGTGTCAAGACCGTTCGCGTCCACGCCTTCATGGATGGTCGCGACGTTGACCCGCAGTCCGGTGCCGGTTACATGAGTGAGTTCTGCGCCTTCCTGGCTAAGATCTCCGAGGAGACCGGTTGCGACGCTCGCGTTGCCACCGTCTCGGGCCGTTATTGGGCCATGGACCGCGATAATCGTTGGGAGCGCATCCAGCGCGCCTACGACGTCATGGTCAACGCGTCCGATGCCGATACCGACCCCGTTGCCGGTATCAAGGCCTACTACGAGAAGGATCCGCGCGGCGACGAGTTCGTCGAGCCCTTCGCTGCCCACAACGAGGGCATTCACGAGGGCGACGCGGCCATCTTCTTCAACTTCCGTCCCGACCGCGCTCGTCAGATGACCCGCGTGTTCACGGACAAGGAGTTCGACGGCTTTGAGCGCGAGCAGATCAAGCTTTCGCACTTTGTGACGATGACCGAGTACGATCCGACGTTTGACGTCGAGGTCGCCTTCCCCAAGACGTTCCCCGAGAACGTCCTGGCCGACGTTATCGCCGCCAATGGCCTGAAGCAGCTGCACACTGCCGAGACCGAGAAGTACGCCCACGTGACGTTCTTCCTCAACGGTGGCATCGAGGAGCCCAAGGAGGGCGAGGAGCGCGTGCTCGTCGCTTCCCCCAAGGTTGCTACCTACGATCTGCAGCCCGAGATGAGCGCTCCCGAGGTTACCGAGAAGCTCGTCGCCGCCATCAACGAGGATCGCGCTGATTTCTACATCGTGAACTTCGCGAACTGCGACATGGTTGGTCACACCGGTGTCTTCGACGCTGCCGTTAAGGCTGTCGAGGCTGTTGACGATGCCCTGTCCAAGGTTGTCCCGGCGATTCTCGCCAAGGGCGGCTTTGCGCTGATTACCGCCGACCACGGCAACGCCGATCACATGTTTGACGTTGCTTCCGACGGTTCCAAGCATCCGTTTACGGCTCACACCACCAACCGTGTGCCGTTCATCATCGTTGATGAGAAGGCACAGCTCACCGGTATCGAGGACGGCCGTCTTTCCGATATCGCTCCGACCATGCTCACCATGGCTGGTATTGAGCCTTCCGCCGAGATGACGGGCCGCGTGCTCGCCACCGAGGCCTAATAGAAAACAAATACCGTTTTCTAGTAAGGGGGTTGTCCACGACCGGACAACCCCCTTTTTAATATTTCTGCCATTTGGGGACGGGGTAGAAATGGTAGAAATACTTTTCCTCTAAAGCTTGACTTCCCGTTTGCCTGTGAGGGTTTGCCGCTGGCTAGTTTTCTTTCGTTGCCAACCTTGTATTAATGCCTATCTGGGTAGAGTTTGATGCAAACATGCTTGCGGATTGTGAGGTCCAGCAATGACAAGGCAGGCCAGAGTTAAGTCCCCCTATGGCTATTACCACGTGATGATGAGAGGCTGTGGCAAGCAGTATCTATTCGAAGAGGATTATCAGCGCAGGTTTTTCATGTCCGTAGCAGGCGAAGCATGCACGCAGTACAAGGCATCGTTATGTGCCTGGTGCCTCATGGACAACCACGTGCATATGCTGCTTTCTGATCACGAGGACCATATGTGGGAGATTATCCATTACATAGGAACCCTCTATGGTCAGTTTTTCAACAGGGTGACCGGACGCTGTGGCCCTGTATTTCAGGATCGCTATAAAAGTAAGCCAATCGAGTCTAACGACTATTTTATGCAAGCAATTCGCTATATTCACGATAATCCGATTGAGCTTGGTTGCCGTCCGGAATGCTACCAATGGAGCAGCTATCAAGCCTACCTTGGTGAAGGCGGCCATCTGGACCGAAGCATCCTATTTAGTCTAATCGGTGGACAGGGAAATTTTGAATCCTTTAGCAAATCGGGCCGCAAGGATACCTATGTATTGAATACGGGTCGTTCGATGACGGTATTTGAGCAGGAGCGCAAGGCTAGGGGAGTTCTGAACGGCATGGATCCCCATGATGTTATAGGGCTTCCCGGTCCATTTGAACGTGCCGAGGCTGTTCGAAGGCTGTATGAGGCCGGCTTTAGTGAGCGACAGATTGTCCGTCTTACGGGGCTTGGACGCTATGTCGTTCAAACTGCTGTCAAATCACTTTAATAGATGAAAATCAAGAGCTATTTCTGCCATTTCTACCCCGTCCCCGAGTGGCGGGTAGGGGAGAGCGGGGGTTGTGGTACAGTACTGGAGTTTGAATTGTTCTATTAAGGAGCTTATCTATGGGTCCGTTCCAGATTCTTCTGTTTGTCGTTTGGGCTGTCTCTGCCGTGGCGCTGACGATTCTCGTCCTGATGCATTCCGGTAAGGGTACCGGCGTTTCGGATATGATCGCTAGCTCGCTGTATAACTCCAGCTCTGCCACAGGCGTTATGGAGCAGAACCTCGACCGCCTGACCGTCATCATGGCTGTCGTGTTTGCCGTGTGCGTCGTGCTATGTATGTTCTTCTTCCCGCAGGGCATCGTGGGCTATTAATCACGAGCTGCATAAGTACTTGTAAAGGGTTCCGCAAGTGCGGGACCCTTTTTTGTTTACATATTTGTAACAGAGTCAAAAATATCACCACATACTTCGCCCAACTAAAGAAATTCTTGACCGTTGACCGGAATCAGGCCCAATTTGTGCATAAAATGCGCTACTGTATTGCAAAACGTTGGCCTGTTGTGCATAACCAGCCATAGCAACGGGCGGCGTTTTGATGGTTCGGATCGGATTGTCTCGACATGTGTCCGACTGAACATTTCTTTGTCCTATCTCATAAGGAGGATGGCATGGCTGATTCTATGTTCCACCAGCCCGTTATGGGTCGTCGCGCCTTTGTTGGCGGCACCCTCGCTGCGAGCTCCATGGCTTTTCTTGCCGCATGCGGCAAGAAGGGCGGCGACGCTTCCGGTTCTGAGTCCGGTTCGACGCTGAACTTCTACATCAACAACCCGGTCTGCATCGACCCCTACAATGTCCAGGAGGACCAGGGCACTCAGGTCGAGTACCAGCTCTTTGACGCTCTGACCTCTTATGACGCCGAGAAGGGCGAGATCGTTCCGCTGGCTTGCGAGTCCTTCGAGGCCAACGACGACGCCACCGAGTTCACCTTCAAGATCAAGAAGGCCAAGTTCCACAACGGTGACGACGTCACTTCCAAGTCCTTCAAGCTCGGTTGGGAGCGTCTGGTCAACACCAAGTCGGCCATCGCTACCGAGTACGGCCCTTCTGAGGTCTCCTATCACCTTTCCATGGTCGAGGGCTATGACGACCTGCTTGCCGGTAACGCCACCGAGCTCAGCGGTGTTACTTGCCCCGACGATGAGACCCTCGTCGTCAAGCTGTCTTCCGCTTACGCCGACTTCCCCTTCGTCGCCTCTCACCCGGCTCTGTCCCCGGTTCCCGAGTGCGCCGAGTCCGATGCCAAGAGCTTCTATCTTGCACCGGTCGGTAACGGCCCGTTCATGATGGACGGCAAGTGGGAGGATGGTCAGGAGATCAACCTCAAGAAGTTCGACGATTACTATGGCGACAAGGCCAAGATCGATGGCATCCACTTCCAGGTCATCAAGGACATGGAGACCGCTTACAAAGAGTTCCAGGCCGGTAACCTCGATGTCTGCGACGTTCCCGTTGCTCAGATCGATGCCGCCAAGAAGGATCGCGGCGTGTCCAAGGACGGCTACACCATGGGCGACGGCGAGCGCATGCTGCTCGGCGCCGAGCCTTCCACCTACTATCTGACCTGCAACAACACGGCCGAGCCGTTCAACAACGCCGACCTGCGCAGGGGTATCTCCCTGGCCATCAACCGTGAGGCCATCTGCAAGACCATCTTCAAGGGTACCCGTACCCCCGCCGACGGCATTGTTCCTCCGGGCATCGATGGCTACAAGGAGGGCGCATGGGAGTTCTGCGCCTACGACGTCGACAAGGCTAACGAGTACCTCGACAAGGTTGCTCCCGCTGGCGCTGACGGCGATCGTGGCATTAACGTGACTCTGTCCTACAACCAGGACGGTGGCCACAAGGAGATCATGGAGTCTATCATCGGCGACCTCGCCAAGGTTGGCGTTACCGCTGTCTCCGATACCCCCGAGTGGTCTGCCCTGCTCGAGCAGTATCAGAACTTTAACTATCAGTTCGGTCGTCTGGGTTGGATTGCCGACTACCCGATTATGGACAACTTCCTGTATCCGCTGTTCCACTCCGACTCCCTCGGTGGCGACAACCGCTCCGGTTACAACAACCCCGAGTTCGACGCCAAGGTCAACGAGGCTCGCACCACGGTTGACGACGAAGAGCGCGTTGCTAAGATGCAGGAGGCCGACGCTATGGTCGCTGCCGACTGCCCGGTCATCCCGGTGATGTTCTACACGCACACCATCGTCGGCTCCGATCGCATCAAGCACCTCTATGTCGATCCGCAGAAGCACGCTGAGCTGGGTACCGCTGAGCTCGCCTAAGAGTTTGCAGCTTCCGTGAGGGTCAAGTATTTACGTAGACCTCATGGGAAACATACAGTTCTCCCTAACCTGGGGTAAACTGGCTGATGGTAATTTTGGGATGCCGGTCTGGCGATCGGCATCCCATTTAGGTTAATCCCTAGATAGGGGAGTGGTATGGGTAAGTACATCGTTAAACGTGTGCTTCAGTTCATCCCGGTATTTTTGGGCGTTACGCTGATTCTGTTCGCCCTTCAGAATATCGTGCCGGGAGATCCGATCAAGCTGATCGGTGGAGACAAGGCTCTGTCCCCCGAGGTGGAGCTTCAGCTTCGCGTCCGCTATCACCTGGTCCAGTCGGACGAGGACGGCAACGCGATCCTTGACGAGAACGGCGACCCCGTTCAAACGTCGCTCGTGGACCGTTACTTGTATTACATGAACGGCCTGCTTCATGGCGATCTGGGCAATTCGTATCAGCGCAAGCTGCCGGTTACGGAAATTTTTGCCCAGAAGTATCCGTATACGGTCAAACTTGCCGCGTGCGCCATCGTGCTCGAGGCAATCATGGGTATCGGTGCGGGTATCATTTCGGCGGTAAAGCGTTATTCCTTCTGGGATATTTTGGTAACGCTCACCACGTCGATCCTCGTTGCGGTCCCGGCCTTCTGGCTCGGTATGTTGCTGCAGCTGTTCTTTGGCGTCATCCTCAAGGACGCTACGGGCGGTGCAATCTCCATGCCGATCTCGGGTGCCGGCGGTTCCAGCTCTCAGTATCAGGATTGGATGCACTATGTGCTTCCGACCATTACGCTGGCTTCGGTTTCGACCGCTTATGCCGCCCGCATTATGCGCTCGCAGCTGCTTGACGTCATGAACCAGGATTACATCCGTACGGCAAAGGCCAAGGGTCTCTCCAATCGCGCGATCATCGTCAAGCATGCGCTTAAGAATGCACTCATCCCCGTCGTTACCTATATTGGTGTCGACTTTGGTGGCATGCTTTCGGGCGCCATCCTGACCGAGACGGTTTTTAACTGGCCCGGTATCGGCTATGAGGTCTATCGCGCCATTAGCATGCGTGACTGGCCCATCGTTATGGGCGGCGTTACGCTCATCGTCGTCGTCGTCATGGTGATTAACCTGCTCGTCGACATTAGCTATGCATTCCTCGACCCGCGCATCCGCCTTGGCGGTCCGTCGGATAAGGCCTAAGGGAGGTACGTCTCATGCAGGAAACTGATTCTCAGTCTCAGGAGCAGGCTACCGCCACCAAGGCCGCATCTGCTCCCGCCAAGTCCCGCACGCTGTGGGGTGACGCTTTTAAGCGTCTTCGCAAGAACAAGCTCGCCGTTATCGGTGTCTGCTGGATCATCATCGTCGTTTTGGTTGCCCTGACCGCAGATCTGTGGGCTAAGCCCTGGCTCGGTTCGCCGACGGCTTCCGACTCGACCACCATGGCCGAGACGTCGCTGTTGGCTCCGTGTGCAGAGCACCCGTTTGGCACCGACGCCCTTGGTCGCGACATTCTCGTCCGCGTTATCTACGGTGCACGCGTTTCGCTGTCCGTCGGCATTATGGCCACCGCGATCTCCACGGTGATCGGTCTGGTCATGGGTGCTCTGGCCGGTTTCTACGGCGGGATCTGGGATACGATCATCATGCGCTGTGCGGACATCTTCCTGGCGTTCCCGTACGTGCTGTTCGTTGTCGCCATGATCGCCGTTATCGGCCGTGGTCTTCAGAACGTCTTTATCGCCATCGGTATTCTCGGCTGGCCTTCGATTGCGCGCGTCTTCCGCTCTGCAATCTTGACGGTCAAAGAAAACGACTATGTTGACGCTGCGCGCGCGATGGGTGCATCTGATGCTCGTATCGTAGTGCGTCACATCTTCCCGAACTCCGTCGCCTCCATCGTGGTCTACGCGACCATGAACATTGGTGGCGCCATTCTGACCGAGTCCGCTCTGTCCTTCCTCGGCATGGGCGTTATTCCGCCTACGCCTTCGTGGGGCTCCATGATTCAGGACGGTCAGCAGTATCTTCTGACTGCTCCCTGGATGATGATCATGCCCGGTCTGGCAATTCTCTCGACGGTGCTCGCCTTCACCCTGCTGGGTGACGGTCTGCGCGACGCCCTCGACGTCAAGATGAAGGACGCATAAGGATGAAGAAGAACAAGAACTATGTGGACCTGAAGGACCAGCCGGTTCCCGAGGGCCAGCATCTGCTCGAGGTCGATGACCTTAAGATGTATTTCCATACCGAGGATGGTGTCGTTCGCGCTGTCGACGGTGTGTCCTACACGCTCGATCGCGGCGAGACCCTGGGTGTCGTCGGTGAGTCCGGCTCCGGTAAGTCCGTGACCGCCATGACCATCATGGGCCTCATCTCGATGCCTCCGGGAAAGATCGAGGGCGGCGACGTTCGCTATCGCGGTCGTTCTATCCTCGAGATGACCGAGGAAGAGATGCAGCACATTCGCGGAAACGACATCGCGATGATCTTCCAGGATCCTATGACCTCCTTGAACCCGGTCTATAAGATCGGCAAGCAGGTGGGCGAGGGCCTTCGTCTGCACCGTGGCTACTCCAAGCAGGAGGCGCTCAAGCGCGCTACCGAGCTTTTGGACCTCGTGGGTATCCCCGAGCCCGAGAAACGCGTCAATGAGTATCCGCACCAGTTCTCCGGCGGTATGCGTCAGCGTGTCATGATCGCTATGGCTCTTGCCTGCGATCCCGATATCCTGATTGCCGACGAGCCCACGACGGCTCTGGACGTTACCATTCAGGCTCAGATTATCGAGCTCATGCAGGAAATGCAGGAGAAGAACGGCAACGCCATCATCATGATTACCCATGACCTGGGCGTCGTTGCCGATATGGCCGATAAGATCATGGTTATGTACGCCGGCCGTCCCGTCGAGTTCGGTACTGCTGAGGAAATCTTCTACGAGAGTCGCCACCCCTACACCTGGGGTCTTATCCGCTCCATCCCGGAGCAGGCCGTCGAAGAGAAGAAGCCGCTTACGCCGATTCACGGCAACCCGCCTTCGCTCATGAACCTGCCTGAGGGCTGCGTGTTCTCGCCTCGTTGTCCCTATGCGACGGACAAGTGCCGCAAGCAGCGCCCCGAGCGCGTTGTCACCGAGTCTGGTCATTACTCTGCGTGCCACTACTCCGGTGACCTCGAGTTCCTCAAGAACGCTCCTGAGACGTCCCGTACGCGCAAGGATTCCAAGAAGGGAGGCGAGGCGTAATGGCAGATACCAACGAGCGTACTCCGCTGCTGAAGGTCGAGCACCTCTCTAAGGAGTTCCCCGCTGAGTCCGGCATGTTCGCCAAGCGCTTCTCCAAGCGTGTTGTCTCTGCAGTAAATGACATTTCGTTCGAGATTTATCCGGGCGAGACCTTTGGTCTGGTTGGTGAGTCTGGTTGCGGTAAGTCCACGACGGGTCGCACCATCATGCGCCTGACCAAGCCGACCGCCGGTAAGGTGTTCTTCCAGGGTAAAGATGTTGCCGAGATGAGCAAGCATGAGATCAAGGACATGCGTCGCGAGATGCAGTTCATCTTCCAGGATCCCTATGCTTCGCTCAATCCCCGTATGACCATCGGCGAGATCGTCTCCGAGCCCATGACCATTCATGGCGTGGGTACCAAGGAGGAGCGTATCGAGCGCGTCCGCGAGCTGCTGGACGTCGTCGGTCTGAATCCCGAGCACATCAACCGTTATCCGCACGAGTTCTCGGGCGGCCAGCGCCAGCGTGTCGGCATCGCCCGCGCGTTCGCTCTGAAGCCCAAGCTGATTATCTGCGACGAGCCTGTCTCTGCACTTGACGTATCCATTCAGGCCCAGGTTCTGAACCTTCTTAAGGAGCTCCAGGACAAGTTCGGTACCGCGTATCTGTTTATCGCTCACGACCTGTCCGTCGTGCAGCACATTTCCGATCGCGTTGCCGTTATGTATCTGGGTAAGATGGTTGAGGTTTCGGACTGGAAGACGCTCTACAGCGAGCCTCACCATCCGTACACGCAGTCGCTGCTGTCTGCCGTGCCGGTTCCCGATCCTGATATCCAGAAGACCCGCAAGCGCATCATCCTCGCTGGCGATCCGCCGTCGCCGCTGGATCCGCCGACCGGTTGCCGTTTCCACACTCGCTGCCCGATCGCTCAGGGTATCTGCTCTGAGAAGCTTCCCGAGTTTAAGGAAGTTGCACCTGGTCACTGCTGCGCGTGCCACTTCGCGGAGCCGTTCCCGATCAAGGAATCGCACATCGACCTGTAGTCGGTTGTTATCGTTCGGGCCCGCCCTGAAGTTATTTTTCAGAACGTCCTCGGACATGCAAGAAACCCCCGCTGCGCACTTTGAACTGCGCCCCAATTCTTGGACGGGCTAATAAGCGGCCTACGCCGCACATAGG
>CALBOJ010000082.1 GCA_937896835.1 uncultured Collinsella sp. | reverse complement strand
CCCCCTTCGCCTGCCGCGTGCTGTCCTCTTCGGCAACCGACCCGTATTCCGCTTACGCCGCGGCTATCGGCTCGCTCAAGGGCCCGCGCCACGGCGGTGCCAATGCCAAGGTCGTGTCTATGCACGAGGACATCCGCGCGCATGTCTCCAACTGGGAGGACGAGGACGAGGTTGCAGCCTACCTGGGCAAGATTCTCGACAAGCAGGCCTTCGACGGCACGGGTCTCATCTACGGTATGGGCCACGCCGTCTACACGCTGAGCGACCCGCGTGCCGAGGTGTGCCGCCGTTACGCGCGCTCACTGGCAGCCAAGAAGGACTTGGGCGAAGAGTTCGCACTCATCGAGCGCATCGAGCGCCTGGCACCGCAGGTGATGCGCGACCACGGCATGACCAAGCCCATCTGCGCCAACATCGACCTGTACACAGGCTTTATCTACAAGATGCTCGGCGTGCCCGAAACGCTCTTTACGCCGCTATTCGCCGTCGCCCGCATGGCCGGCTGGTCGGCACACCGCATGGAAGAGCTCTTCTGCGCGCACCGTATCATCCGCCCCGCCTATCGTCCGGTGATCGAGCCGCTGGAGTACAAGCCGCTCGCCGACCGCTAGGACGCGGACCGTTATAGAACTCGAGCGTGGCCAGGGACCCAAGCCCTCGGCCACGCTTTTTATGCCAGTAGAAAGGACCGCATCAAATGATTGTGTTTTCCGATATGGATGGGACGCTGCTGACGAGCGATAAGCAAATGAGCGATGCCACCTGGGCGATGCTCGACGAGCTCGCACATCGTGGCATCGAGTTTGTTCCCTGCACGGGACGTCCACTGTCGGGCATCTTTGAGCCCATTCTCGCCCATCCCGCCGTGCACTACGCGGTCTGTGCCAACGGCGCCAGCGTCTGGCAGCTCGACGAGGATACGCCCACCGACGCCTCGCGCGCCACGTGCATCTTGAGCCGTCCGCTCGACCGTGGCATTGCCCACCGCATCCATCGCATTGCCGCCGGCCACGATGTGACCTTCGATATCTTCGCGGACGGGCAGTGCTTCCTCCCCCGCTCGCTCTACACGCGCCTGGACGAATTCTGCGGCGGCGACCCCCACATCGCGGCTTCGCTCAAGCGCACACGAACACCGATCGACATGAATATCGACAGCAAGATCGACGAGGTCGAGACGCTCGAACGCATCGCCATGTACTGGCACGACCCGGCCGATCGCGACGCCATCGCGGCGGAGCTCGACACGCTCGGAGGCATTGAGGTCACACGTTCGTACGCCATGAATATCGAGGTCATGGGCGAGGGCGCCACCAAGGGAACGGCCCTCACGTGGCTATGCGAGCACTTGGGCGAGCGTCTCGCCGACGCCTGGGCGTTCGGCGACAACATCAACGACATTCCCATGCTGCAGGCAGCAGGCCACGGCATGGCCATGGTCAACGGCGAGCCCGAAGACCGCGACGCCGCCGACGCCATCACCGAGTTCGACAACGACCACGACGGCGTCGCCCGCACCATCATGGCCGCCCTCGCCTAGTCATTGGCCAGTCACTGGGGACGTTCTTGAATGACTAGTCGTTGGGGACAGTCTTCGCGAAAAAGCTGCAAGGACTGTCCCCCACTGCCGGCAGAAAAGGAACGTCCCCATCTGCCGGATTAAGCGAGACTCTCCAGCACGCGACGGAGCTCCTGCTGGACGGCGTGGTCGCGATTACAACCCACCACGCGATCGGCCACCGCCTTGAGCGCGGGGCGCGCGTTTCCCATCGCACAGCCCGTACCGACAAAGCGAATGATCTCGTAGTCGTTCATCGAGTCGCCAAACGCCATGACCTCGTCGCGTTCGACGCCATAGTGCTCCATGAGCTGTGCGATGCCCGAGGCCTTCGACACACCGGGCTGCATGGCATCGATCCACGCGTTGCCCGAAGGCGCAAAAGTAAAGAGCTGACCGAGTTCACGCTGCAGTACGTAAGCGCTGTCCATAACGGCACCGTCATCGCAAAAGATACTCGCCTTGATGATATTTACGCTGGGATCGGGCAGCTCCCAAATACGCTTGGCATTGGGAAGGTCCTTATCGACCTCACGCACGAACTTGCACTCGTCATCGAGCAAGAAGGACTTGGTTCGGTCAAAAAGCGCAAGATGCAGATTGGGAAACGTCGCGACGGCTTGGGCGAGCCTTCGAATCGCCAGGTGCGAATACACCTCACGGTCTACCATCTTGCCGTCGGCGAAGACCTGGGCACCGTTAGCGGCGACAAAGTCCATCTTGTCGCGAACGGGCGCAAAGAACTCGCACAGGCGATCGTAGCGACGACCTGACGATGCGGCGAAATGCACGCCATGCTCGCGTAGCGCCAGAATCAGTTCGTAGGTCTCGGGAGGCACCTGGCCGTTTTCGTCAAGCAACGTGCCGTCCATATCGGATGCAATCAGTTTAAACATAGAAAAGCTCCCTTCGGGCTTGTTGGAATCGAACGTGTATCCGATTCCAACGTACCCAAAGGGAGCTCAAATAAGACTCCGCGGGCGTAAACGTTACAAGGACCTGGCAAATAGCTCACACATGCCAGAGGTCTCACGGTCGCGGCGTCAGGCGACACGCCAAAGAGTGTCCCCAACGACTAGTCGTTTAAGAACGTCCCCGATGACTAGTCGGCGTAGGTGAAGGTTGTAACGTCGAACATGCCCTCGGGGCGGATGCGGAGCGTCGGGATCACCGGCAGGGGCAGGAAAATGATGCCCATGATGGGGTCGAGCGGCGGCTCAATACCCATGGCGCGCGCCTTGACCATAAAGTCGTCGTGCTGCGCGGCAACGTCCTCGGCCGTACCCTCGCTCATAAGGCCACCGAGCGCCAGCGGAATGCGCGCCACGACCTCGCCGTTGCGCACCAGCACGTGGCCGCCCTGGCCCACGGCCTCAACGGCAGCCATCATATCCGCCGCATTGTCGCCCACCACGCACACGTTATGCGAATCGTGGCCGATCGTGGAGGCAATGGCACCACCGGTGATGGTGAAACCGCGCACCCAACCGCGACCGATATGCTTGCCGACCAAGCCCAGACCGGCGGGGCCGTCGCCGTCGACACCCTCGACCTGCAACGACACGCCACGGCCATGGCGCTCAATCAGCATAATGCGGCGCAAGTCCTCGTCAGTCTCGGGGCGAATCATGCCCGTGATAGCCATGCCCGGGATCACATCGATAACGGCCTCGCCCGGCTTAAAGGCATAGTCGAACACATCGAGCGAAAGCTTCGGCAGCTTAACGGAGGCACGCAGCTCATCGGCAAGGGCCGCAACCTCGGCCATCTCGGGTGCAATCTCGCCCACAAAGGTGCCGTCCTGCGCCACCAGGGCACCGGCGGCATATACGCGATGCGGAGCCGTGGCAAACGTCAGATCATTGAGCACCAGCAGGTCGGCACGCTTGCCCGGGGCAATCGCACCGCGTAGCTCGTACGGGTCGCGGCAGCCGTGATCCAGGCCAAACGCCTCGGCCGTGGAGAGGGACGCCATAGAGATGGCAACCACGGGGTCAATGCCGGCCTCGATAGCCACACGGCAGGCGTTGTCGATCATACCGGTCGAAAGCGCGTCGGAGGGAGCACGGTCGTCGGTCGCAAAGCAGCAGCGGCGGGCACGGGCGGGGTTTTCCAGCAGCATCGGCGACAAGTTGGCCAGGTCATGGCTGCACGTACCCTCGCGCAGCATCACATACATGCCGCGGGACAGCTTGTCGAGTGCCTCCTCGGGAATCGTCGACTCGTGGTCGGCGATAATGCCCGCCGCGGCATAGGCGTTGAGGTCCTTTCCGGCAACGAGCGGCGCGTGGCCGTCAACCTGCTTGGACGGCGTCTGGTTGGCAGCATCGATGCGAGCACAGGTCTCGGGGTCGCCCATAAAGACGCCCGGCAGGTTCATCATCTCACCCAGACCGAAGACATCGCCCGGATACTCGGCAAAAAACGCCTGCATATCGGCGGCGGTAATGACGGCACCGGCCTGCTCATCGGGCAGCGCGGGCACGCACGAGGGCATCATGTACTTGATGGAAATGGGCGCGCGACGGCCGTCCTCGATCATAAAGCGCAGGCCGTCCAGGCCGGAAACGTTGGCAATCTCGTGGCTGTCGGCAATGGCAGTGGTGGTGCCGCGCGTCGCCGCCATGCGCGCATACTCAGCAGGGCGGATGTTCGAAGATTCGATATGCAAGTGCCCGTCGATAAAACCGGGGGCAAGATAGCGGCCCTGGCAGTCGATGACTTCAGCCGCCTCGTAGGTGCCAGCAGCGTCATCGCGACCGTCGTAGAGCACGCCGACGATTACGCCATCCTTGACGGCAACGCTACCGGGCGCCACGCGCTGGCCATATACGTCGACAATCTGCGCATTGGTAAACAGCGTGTCGACGGGCACGCGACCCTCGGCAGCGTCGATCACAGACCTCATGACCTCAACGGACATACATACTCCTTTAACCGTAGAAAAAAGCTGCGGGGCGGACAGACCTTCACCGCAGCAAACCAATAGCCATTGTATGCCCAAAAGAAAGTCCCGCTAACACCCCTTCCGCTTAACGGCACACGCCGCTTGGCGCAATGGGGACAGGCTGCTTTGTACCAATGACAAGGAGTGTCCCAAAGTGCCGGCACAAAAGGAACGTCCCCAAGTGCCGCAAAATGATGAGAGTGGATAATCTCCCACTTTGAACCCCAAAGCAGGCCAAAAACGGAAGATTATCCACTCTCATTCTGTGGGCACTCATTTAAGTCTGTCCCCAATGAGTGCACCTAACTGCCACCTACAACAACGGAAGCGCCGATGTCTTGGCAACGACAGACACTATGACCCAATCCGAGGGCACTAAAAAGATAGGAGCCCCCGCTCGTGACCGCGGGTCGGGGCTGCGACAATGATGTTGAAGTGCC
>CALBOJ010000081.1 GCA_937896835.1 uncultured Collinsella sp. | reverse complement strand
GAGCCTGACCGGCGGCGCCGAGCACAATCATCGTGACCGGAGGGCCGACAACGAGCGTGGTGATGGCGACAGCGCCACGCTCGGCCTCGTTGCCCATGGTGCCCATCAGACCAGCGTACATAGCGTTGTTGGCGCCGGTGCAAGCCGCCAGCATCACCATGGCAGAGATGCCAAACAGGTTGTCGTTGAACACATAAAGGATGAGCAGCGACACGGCAACGACCACGATTTGCTTGACGGCGATGATGATGGCACCGCGGGCAGCGGCGGCAGGAGCACTCTTAAACGAAATCGTCGTACCGACGATAAGCAAAAAAGCGCCCACGAGCGGGCCTGCACCCTGCTGGGTCATGCCAAGCGTAAAGCTGCCGAGCGTTTTGAACAGATCGGGGAATAGCGTGTTGAGCAGGCAGCCCAACAGAAGCGGCACCAAGATATTGGCGCCCGGGATGGAGGACATCTTAAAGAACGGCTCCTTTGCCGCCGGCGCCTCCACCGCAGTCGATTCACTCATTTATATCTCCTTTTGATGCGTGTGGCACGCGGTCGCACGCTCCTGTGCCAGAAAGAAGGCGACGGTCCCGAGTCGCAGGAGCCGTCGCCGAATTAACGTCGCGGGGTATTACCCGTCCAGAACGATGCCACCGTCGCAGTCACCGATCTCGCCGTTCACGAAGCTGGCGAGGTCGGAAGCGAAGAACAGCACCATCTGCGCAGGCTCGCTGGCCTGGGCGGCGCGGCCCAGAGGAATACCGTTGATGATGCGCTGAGAGTTCTCGTCAGAGAGAATCGAGGTCATATCGGTCAACGTGAGCGACGGGCACACGGCGTTGCAGCGAACGCCAAACTTGCCTCCTTCCTTGGCGACTGCCTTGGTCAGACCGTTAACGCCTGCTTTGGAGCTCGCGTAAGCCGCGGTGCCGAGCAGGCCGCCACCGATCTTGCCCGCAACGGAACTCACGTTGACGATAGTACCGGCATGGGCCGCCTTAAAGTGCGGGTAGACGGCGTTCATCATGGTAAAGGTACCGTTGAGGTTGATGTCGATGGTGCGGCGCCACTCGGTGTCATCGATCTCGTCGAACTTCTTGGTGCTGATGACGCCAGCGCAGTTGATCAGGATGTTGGTTTGCGGCAGGTCCGTAAAAATCTGCTCGACGGTCTCGCGCGCCTTGGGCGCATCGGCGACATCGAGCTGATAGAACTTGTTGCCCTCGCCAAGCTCGGCCACAGCGGCCTCGCCCTTAGCAGCGTTCCTTGCGATGAGCGCGACGTGTCCGCCGCCCGCAACGATACCCTTGGCAATCTCGAGGCCAATGCCCTGAGTGCCACCGGTAACAATCGCGGTTTTGCCCGTGAAGTCAAATGCCATGACTCCATCCCCCTTTATGTAAGGTGTCTCCTTGCGGGAAGTTGGAGCATCGCACGTGGCGATTATATGAGTCCCAGTCGTCATGGTGGTGACAACCCCTCGCCTAACCGCGTGCATGATAATGCTTTGAAACGCTACAATTATTGAATTATTTTAACTCTTTATGCGCTCTTTATATTGCCTAGCGGCCAAGTAGTTTTTTGGGACATGCCTAGAAATCTACCCCTAACTTCGCTGGTACCGACGACATACGGAGGTTCGCCTAAAGGTAGTTTTCTAGGCATGCCCAAAAATCTACCGAATGGGACAGCTGGGCGGGGGTATCATCTTTCACCGAAAATAGTTTCTAGTGTTAGGGGTTTTCGGTGGAAG
>CALBOJ010000080.1 GCA_937896835.1 uncultured Collinsella sp. | reverse complement strand
GCTTCTACAAACGACTATTTCGTCTTGCCGGTAATGAGCGTCTTAAGACCCAGGCCGATCAGGCCCAGGCCCATGCGCACACGACCGGGGCGATGGCGCTCGATGGCCTTGGTCTTGCCGGCGGGCTTATCGCGACGGGCGCTCGTCTCGGGTGCGGGCTTAGCTGCCTGCGGCTCGGGCTGAGGTGCAGGTGCGGGCTCGGGCTCAATGACGGTCGCCTGGACCTTCTGAACCTCGGGTGTGGCCGGCTGCGGCTTAGGAGCAGGGGCGGGCTTTGCCTCAATGACGGGCTCGGGCGCGGCCTCGGCGTTGCGGTAGGCACGCTCCAGCAGGGCTTCCTGCGAGTTGAAGGGTTTCTCACCCTCTGCGCGCTCCACGGGGACCCAGGTGCCGTCGCTCGTGAGGCTGCGGGCCTTCACGTTGTCGCGCAGCTGCATGCTCATGTACTCGTGCACCAGGGCGCGGCAGGTGGGGTCGAGCACGGGGAAGGCGATCTCCACGCGGTGCTCGGTGTTGCGTGTCATCATGTCGGCCGAGCTCAGATAGATCATGTCCGAGTCCACGCCAAAGGCGTAAACGCGCGCATGCTCCAAAAAGCGTCCGACGATAGAACGGACATGCACGTTCTCGGTCTTGCCAGGAACGCCCGGCTTGAGGCACGAGATGCCGCGGATGATCATGTCCACGCGGACTCCTGCGCACGATGCCTCGGCGATCTTGTCGATGACCTCGCGGTCGGTGAGCGAGTTGAGTTTAAAGAACACGCGGGCGGGCTCGCCGGCGAGGGCGCGCTGGATCTCGCGGTCAAGCCCGCGCATGATGAGCGGTTTCAGTCCGACGGGCGCCACACCCAGGAAGCGGTAATCGCCGCGCAGGTTGCCCAGCGACAGGTTGCGGAAGAACAGGTTGGCGTCCTCGCCGATGCCGGGGTGAGCGGTCATGAGCATAAAGTCGCTGTAGAGTTTGGCCGTCTTCTCGTTAAAGTTGCCGGTGCCCAGCAGCGTCAAGCGCGTTAGCGCCATGCCCTCGCGATAGGTGAGCTGGCAGATCTTGGAGTGGCACTTAAAGCCCTCGGAGCCGTAGATGACGGTGCAGCCGGCCTCTTCCAGGCGCTCGGCCCACTCGATGTTGTTCTGCTCGTCAAAGCGCGCGCGGAGCTCCATGAGCACCGTGACCTCTTTGCCGTTCTCGGCGGCATCGATCAGCGACTCGCACAGGCGGCTCTGCTTGGCCACGCGGTAGAGCGTGATGCGCAGCGAGATGCACTCGGGGTCGTAGGCGGCCTCGTGCACCAGGTCCAAGAACGGATTCATGGCCTCGTAAGGGTAAAAGAGCAGCTTGTCGTGCTGCAGCACCTGCTCGCGGATGGAACGGGACATGTCGATGGTGGGGTTGGGCTGCGGCTTAAACGGCGTAAAGAGCAGCTCGTTGCGCAGGTGCTCGGGAATCTTGCCCTCAATGCCAAAGACGTAGCCTAGGTCGAGCGGGATATCGCAGGTAAAGACAGAGCGGCGCGAAAGCTCGAGCGCCTTGCGGATGGTCTTGAGCGTCGCCTTCTCGAGCGACCCCGAGACCGCGAGCACCACCGGCTGCAGGCGCAAGCGTTTCTTGAGGATGCGCTTCATGTGCTGACGGTAATCCTCTTCCTCCTCGACGCCCTCGCCGTCCGGGTCGATGTCGGCGTTGCGGGTGACGCGGATGAGCGCGCGGTCGAGCGGCTTATAGGAGCCAAAGCAGCTGTCCAGGCAGGCGAGGATGACGTCCTCGAGCAAGATGTAGGAGTAGGTGCCGGTGGGCGAGGGGATCTCGACCACGCGGTTCATCGAGGTGGGAATCTCGATAAGGCCCAGCAGACTCTCTTCGTCGGTGACGCCGTCCAGGCCGCAGGCCAGGTAGAGTGCGCCGTTGCGCAGGTTGGGGAAGGGGTGGCGCGGGTCAATCACCAGCGGTGAGATGACCGGCGACACGTAGGCCTGGAAGTAACGGGTTACAAAGGTGCGCTCCTCGGGCGTAAGCGAATCGATGCGGGCGCGGTGAACGCCCAGGGTGTCGAGCTTGCCCTCGATGCTCTTAAAGATGGACTCCCATCGGGTAAGGAGCCCGGGCAGCTCGGCCATGACAGCATCGACCTGTTCGGAGGCGGTCATATTGCTCTTGTTGTCGACAGGCTGTTTTTTGAGCTCTGCCAGATCGGACAGGCCGCCCACGCGCACCATGAGAAACTCATCGAGGTTAGACTCGAAAATCGACACGAACTTTAGCCGCTCGAACAGCGGAACGGTCTCGTCGAAGGCTTCGTCAAGCACACGGTTGTCAAAGCGCAGCCAGCTGAGCTCTCGGTTCTGCGTGTACGAGAAGTCGCGCGGCGGCTTACGCAGCTTTGCAGCGGCTTGCTTTTTTTCGATTTTGCTCGGCATATGCATCTGTCCGTTCAGTCCCCGCAGGGGACGGTTGCCTAACACTATTCACTATTGTCTCAATTTAGTCGACCTATGGCACGGACGTATCGCGTGAACGGTATATTTACCTACTTCTTACGCTGACAAGCCATAGAGCTGACGCCCTTCGCGTTGTGAAAAACGGTCTATATCCTCACTCAACTGGTGAGTATGTGTGAATAAGAATGATAGGTAGCTGAATATCATCGAATACAGACAGAAACACGAACAAGCGTCATTTATATACATAAAACCGTTTTAGATATGCAATTCTTAATCGAAAGATTGGAGTTGTGATTGCGAATGATTTTTAAGAAAAAAGAGCATTTACCTTAGAAAAGCTACTTTAGAACGCCGAAGTGCATTATGGGGGAATCATATTCGATATACCGTTCATCGAACTTTGTTGACCGTTCGGGGGCGAGGTGGAATTGCGGGTGATATTTGGATATAACTAGAGCTGTCAGCAAGCAGCACCCGTTACGGAAGGGTGCTGAGAGATTCGGCCGAAAGGCCCGAAAGAAAGGTAGGAGGCCATGACGAAAGGTCTGCACGTGCCTTCCGAGATCGGCAAGCTCAGGAAGGTCTGCCTGCACCGTCCCGGCGACGAGCTCCTCAACCTGCCGCCCGACGAGCTCGAGCGACTCCTGTTCGACGACGTCCCGTTCCTGGAGGTCGCGCAGCAGGAGCACGACACCTTCGCCCAGATCCTGAGGGACCAGGGCGTGGAGGTGCTCTACCTCGAGAACCTCGTCGCAGAGGTGTTCGACCAGGTCCCCGGCGCCCGCGCCGAGTTCACCGACCAGTACATCGCCGAGGCAGGCATCCGCGGCCAGCAGATGCCGCAGATCGTCCGCGAGAAGCTGGACTCCATCGAGGACAACCTCGAGTTCGTCAAGAAGACCATGGCCGGCATGACCAAGGCCGAGATCGACATGCCCCTCACGGCGTCCACGACCCTCGACTCCCTGGTCAACTCCGAGTCCGAGTCCGACCTGATCATCGACCCGATGCCCAACCTCTACTTCACCCGCGACCCGTTCGCGGTCGTCGGCGAGGGCGTCAACCTCAACCGCATGTACTCGGTCACCCGCAACCGCGAGACCCTGTACGGCAAGTACGTCTTCAAGTACCACCCCGACTACAAGGACGTCTCCCTGTACTTCCGCCGCGACTGCCAGTTCCACACCGAGGGCGGCGACGTGCTGAACATCAACGAGAAGACCCTCGCCGTCGGCATCTCCCAGCGCACCCAGGCCGCCGCGATCGACGTCATGGCCCAGAACATCTTCTGGAACTCCGACTCCAAGGTCGAGCGCATCCTGGCCTTCGACATCCCGGTCTCGCGCGCCTTCATGCACCTCGACACGGTCTTCACCCAGATCGACGTCGATAAGTTCACGATCCACCCCGCCATCATGGGCACCCTGCGCGTCTACGAGCTGACCGCCGGCAAGAACCCGGGCGACGTGAACATCCGCCTGATCGAGGACACCCTCGAGCACGTCCTGGAGGACGCCACCGGCGTCGACCAGGTCAAGCTGATCCCCTGCGGCGGCGGCGACCCGATCGCGGCCTCCCGCGAGCAGTGGAACGACGGCTCCAACACCCTGTGCGTCGAGCCCGGCAAGATCTGCGTCTACGCCCGCAACACCGTCACCAACGACGTGCTGTACAAGGAGGGCCTGGACCTTCTCGTCGTGCCCTCCGCCGAGCTCTCCCGCGGCCGCGGCGGCCCGCGCTGCATGAGCATGCCCTTCTGGCGCGAGGACCTCTAAGGTTTTCAAAGACCCGTACAGGTCTTACTACAAACATCTAGCTGCCATTAGATGTCTCCCATTGGGGCGGTGCGGATCTTTCGCACCGCCCCATTCATGTTTAATGACGCTAAATGAAGATCAGATAAGGTGGCCATGGATATCAAGCCAATCGGTGTTGAGGAATGGCTCAACGTTTGGGAGAAGAGTGCTACCTGGGATATCGCTCAGTCGACGATCTCGTCGCTGACCATGGGCGAGCTTCGCGCACTGGACGAGCAGGACGGCGCCACATTCTACGAGCGCCTGGATCGCGAGAAGATGAACTACGGCTGGATCGAGGGATCGCCGGAATTTAAGGCCGAGGTCGCCAAGCTGTATCGTCGCGATGTCAATCCCGATCACATTCTGCAGACCAATGGCTGCACGGGCGCCAACCTCAACGCCATCATGGCCGTTGTGGAGCCCGGCGATCACGTGATTGCCGAGTGGCCTACCTATGCGCCGCTCTACGAGATTCCGCGTACGCTGGGTGCCGAGGTCGAGTATTGGGAGCTTCGCGAGGAGCTCGGTTGGAAGCCCGATATCGATGAGCTCAAGCGCTTGGTGCGCCCCAACACCAAGCTCATCTGCATCAATAACGCATCGAACCCCATCGGTACGGTGCTCGATGCCGATACGCTCGGCCAGATTGCGGAGATTGCGCGTTCGGTGGGTGCCTACGTGCTGTGCGACGAGGTGTATCTGCCGCTCGAGAACACCGAGTCCTTTATGTCGATGGCCGACGTGTACGAGAAGGCCATTGTCACCAACTCGGTGTCCAAGACCTATTCGACGCCTGCTGCCCGCGTGGGCTGGGTCGTGACCGATGAAGAGGTATCCAACCGCATCCGCACGTATCGCGACTACACCATGATCTGCGGTGGCGTGTTCAACGACGCCCTGGCGACCTACGTGCTCGAGCATAAGGACAAGATTCTCGAGCGCAACCGCAAGATCGTGTTTGGCAACCGTGATATCGCGCAGGCCTGGATCGATACACAGCATCGCGTGTCCTGGACGGCCCCGCAGGGCGTGTCCACCTCGTTTATCCAGCTGGATATCCCCGAGGACGACGAAGATTTCTGCAAGCGCCTGTTGGCCGAGAGGGGAGTGCTGCTGGTTCCCGGCAGCCGCTTTGAGCTTCCCTGCGGTGCACGCCTGGGCTACTGCGCGAGCGAGGACGTTCTTCGCGAGGGCCTGAGGCTTCTGGGTGAGGCGCTGGCCGAGTTCGATCGCTAGGATCACGACTTCCTTCGAAGTCCGTATTCAAATTGGCCGACGATAATCGATAACAGACCCGTTTCCCATGAGGGGGCGGGTCTGTTTTTTATACCGAGAAGTCAAGTTGTTACAAATGAGGCCGTACGGCAAGCTGATATCCGCTGGGCCTTATACTGAGCTTCCGGCGAACGGTACCCAGCGTCTGGTAAACGGTAGTCTGGTTGCTAAAAATGAATAGGACGAACTTTTTTCTGAATAAAAATCAAAATGGTTGAGAGGCAGCAAGAATTGCGAATTCTATTCATACCCTTGCGTGAAATATGCAAATTGAGGGTGGTTTAACAAAGATTAGTTCCAATGGGATTTCCGGTTAAAAAAGCATTTAAGCACGTAAATACACTTTATTAAGTCAAAGTGTGCCATGCGTGAAGTATATGTGTATGCCGTTCACCCCTCATAAAAAACCGTTCGGGGGCAAGGTGGAAGTATGGGCTGATTTTGGATATAAATATGTCGTCAGCAATAACGCCTCACACGGAGGGGCGCTAACGAATCGGCCCTGACAAGGGCCCGAAAGAAAGGTAGGAGGCCATGACGAAAGGTCTGCACGTGCCTTCCGAGATCGGCAAGCTCAGGAAGGTCTGCCTGCACCGTCCCGGCGACGAGCTCCTCAACCTGCCGCCCGACGAGCTCGAGCGACTCCTGTTCGACGACGTCCCGTTCCTGGAGGTCGCGCAGCAGGAGCACGACACCTTCGCCCAGATCCTGAGGGACCAGGGCGTGGAGGTGCTCTACCTCGAGAACCTCGTCGCAGAGGTGTTCGACCAGGTCCCCGGCGCCCGCGCCGAGTTCACCGACCAGTACATCGCCGAGGCAGGCATCCGCGGCCAGCAGATGCCGCAGATCGTCCGCGAGAAGCTGGACTCCATCGAGGACAACCTCGAGTTCGTCAAGAAGACCATGGCCGGCATGACCAAGGCCGAGATCGACATGCCCCTCACGGCGTCCACGACCCTCGACTCCCTGGTCAACTCCGAGTCCGAGTCCGACCTGATCATCGACCCGATGCCCAACCTCTACTTCACCCGCGACCCGTTCGCGGTCGTCGGCGAGGGCGTCAACCTCAACCGCATGTACTCGGTCACCCGCAACCGCGAGACCCTGTACGGCAAGTACGTCTTCAAGTACCACCCCGACTACAAGGACGTCTCCCTGTACTTCCGCCGCGACTGCCAGTTCCACACCGAGGGCGGCGACGTGCTGAACATCAACGAGAAGACCCTCGCCGTCGGCATCTCCCAGCGCACCCAGGCCGCCGCGATCGACGTCATGGCCCAGAACATCTTCTGGAACTCCGACTCCAAGGTCGAGCGCATCCTGGCCTTCGACATCCCGGTCTCGCGCGCCTTCATGCACCTCGACACGGTCTTCACCCAGATCGACGTCGATAAGTTCACGATCCACCCCGCCATCATGGGCACCCTGCGCGTCTACGAGCTGACCGCCGGCAAGAACCCGGGCGACGTGAACATCCGCCTGATCGAGGACACCCTCGAGCACGTCCTGGAGGACGCCACCGGCGTCGACCAGGTCAAGCTGATCCCCTGCGGCGGCGGCGACCCGATCGCGGCCTCCCGCGAGCAGTGGAACGACGGCTCCAACACCCTGTGCGTCGAGCCCGGCAAGATCTGCGTCTACGCCCGCAACACCGTCACCAACGACGTGCTGTACAAGGAGGGCCTGGACCTTCTCGTCGTGCCCTCCGCCGAGCTCTCCCGCGGCCGCGGCGGCCCGCGCTGCATGAGCATGCCCTTCTGGCGCGAGGACCTCTAAGTCTTTCCGTTTCCGGTGCGGTCTCCCTACAACCGCACCGGTTTCGCCCGTCAAACGGGCACCACTAGTATTTGCGTAATTCATTTCTTCGAAAGGATTCGAACCATGGGTGTTAACCTCTCCGGCCGTAGCTTCCTCAAGCTCCTCGACCTCACCACCGAGGAGATCGAGTACCTGCTCAAGCTCTCCAAGAACTTCAAGGACATGAAGCGCGCTGGCGTTCCGCACCGCTATCTCGAGGGCAAGAACATCGTCCTGCTCTTCCAGAAGACTTCCACCCGTACCCGCTGCGCCTTCGAGGTCGGCGGCATGGATTTGGGCATGGGCGTCACCTACCTCGATCCGGGTTCGTCGCAGATGGGCAAGAAGGAGTCCATCGAGGACACCGCCCGCGTTCTCGGCCGCATGTATGACGGCATCGAGTTCCGTGGCTTTGCCCAGGACGATGTCGAGGAGCTCGCTGCTAAGTCCGGCGTGCCCGTGTGGAACGGCCTGACCACTGAGTGGCATCCCACCCAGATGCTCGCCGACATCCTGACCGTCCAGGAGAACTTCAACTACGACATCAAGGGCAAGACCCTCGTCTTCATGGGCGACTGCAAGAACAACGTCGCTCGCTCCCTCATGGTCGTCTGCTCCAAGCTCGGCATGAACTTCGTGGCCTGCGGCCCCGAGGAGTGCATGCCCGCTGACGACGTCATCGAGGCCTGCAAGCCCATCGCTGAGGCCAACGGCTGCACCATCAAGCTGACCACCGACGTCAAGGACGGCGTCACCGGTGCCGACGTTATCTACACCGACGTGTGGGTCTCCATGGGCGAGCCTGACGAGGTCTGGGCCGAGCGCATCGCTCAGCTCACCCCGTATCGTGTCACCTCCGAGGTCATGGCTATGGCCAACCCGGGTGCCATCTTCCTGCACTGCCTGCCCAGCTTCCACGACACCAACACCACGATTGGCGCCGAGAAGTGCGAGCAGTTCGGCATCACCGAGCAGGAGGTCACCGACGAGGTCTTCGAGAGCCCCGCTTCCAAGGTCTTCGACGAGGCCGAGAACCGCATGCACACCATCAAGGCTGTCATGTACGCTACGCTCAAGTAAGAGCTTCTAGCATCTCGCTCGGGGTGCATTGCTGCGCACCCCGAGCGCTTTTGTCTGGTAAAAATCTCGCACTGAGCGACATGCACGGCACGGAAGAGCCGCTTCGGGCGAGATCAGTAAATGATTTATGAAGGGGGGATGAGAACTATGACTGAGACCGCTAAGAAAAAGCGCGGTATGCCTTCATCGTTCACCATTCTTCTTGCTCTGCTGGCAATCGTCGCGGTTGTTACCGTTATCGTCTCCGGTACGTCCGGTGGCGAGGTTACCGCTGCCCGCCTGAGCGATTTCTGCACCGCCCCGGTCAAGGGCTTCGCTGACGCTCTGCCCGTCTGCCTCTTCGTTATGATCCTCGGCGGCTTCCTCGGCATGATGACCGAGACCGGCGCCCTGGACAACGGCATTGCCGTTCTGGTGCAGAAGCTTAAGGGCAATGAGATCATGCTCATTCCCGTGCTGATGCTCATCTTCTCCCTCGGTGGTACCACCTATGGTATGTGCGAGGAGACCGTTCCCTTCTACGCCCTGCTTGCCGCTACCATGATGGCCGCTGGCTTCGACCCTATGGTCGGTGCTGCCACCGTCCTGCTCGGCGCTGGCTGCGGCTGCCTGGGCTCCACGGTTAACCCGTTCGCCGTCGGTGCTGCCGTCGACGCTCTGACCGGCGTTGGCATTGAGGTCAACCAGTCCATCATCATCGGTCTCGGTGCCGTCCTGTGGATTGTTACCACTGTTATGTCCATCCTCTTCGTCATGAGCTATGCCAAGAAGGTCAAGGCTGACAAGGGTTCCACCATTCTTTCGATGCAGGAGCTCAAGGACGCCGAAGAGGCTCACGGCAAGGCTGCTTCCGAGGTTAACAAGGAGGTCAAGCTCACCGGTCGTCAGAAGGGTGTTCTGATCGCCTTTGCCTTCACCTTCGTCGTCATGATCGTCGGCTTCATCCCGCTGGCCGATCTCAACGAGGGCGTCGCCAACTTCTTCGATGCTGGCGCCGTCTATGACGCCGACGGTAACGCCATCGTTCAGGGCTGGTCTGCCCTGATCACCGGCCTGCCCATTGGCCAGTGGTACTTCGATGAGGCTTCCACCTGGTTCTTCCTCATGGCTGTCCTGATCGGTATCATCGGTGGCCTGTCCGAGAAGCAGATCGTCAACACCTTCATCACCGGCGCTGCCGACATGATGTCCGTTGTCCTCGTCATCGCTCTCGCCCGTGGTATCTCCGTCCTCATGGCTAGCACCGGCCTCGACGTCTACGTCCTCGACGCTGCCGCCAATGCTCTGGCTGGCCTGTCCGGCGTGATCTTCGCTCCCATGAGCTTCCTGGTCTACTTCGGCCTGTCCTTCCTGATCCCCTCGACCTCCGGTATGGCTACTGTCTCCATGCCCATCATGGGACCGCTGGCTGTTAAGCTCGGCTTCTCGCCCGAGGTCATGGTCATGATCTTCTCCGCCGCCATCGGCGTCGTGAACCTGTTCACCCCGACCTCTGGTGCCATCATGGGCGGTCTCGCTCTGGCTAAGATCGAGTGGACGACCTGGCTCAAGTTTGCTCTCAAGCTCATCGTCGCTCTCTCCGTCGTCTGCGCCATCATTCTGACCGTCGCCTGCGTGATGCTCTAAGTACCCAACGGGTACCCCACGGAAACCTTGACGATCCTGCAAAGGATCACCTGGTCATCGTCTTTCCGGTGGGGTCAACCCACCGGTAGACTCCTACCTTTAGCCCCCTCCCGTTCCGTGCGCGGGAGGGGGCGCTTTTGTGTTCCGGCGTTTTACCAAACGCCGGAACCACTCGACGCTGCAAGCCCGCCAGAGCGGCAATCTGACGTTCAATCGTCGGGCATGGCCAAAAGGCCTATGCCCTCCTCTTTCACGTCACCTTGCTCGCTCTGGTGGGCTTTCGCTGACTTATGCTCAACCTGCGGCGCTGCCATTGTTGGTGCAGGGGGCGGCTTGCTCGCTCTGTTGCCCGTTCACTGTCCGTTCTCTGCCCGCGACGTTTCTGCTGTTGGTGCAAAGGGGTCAGGTTACTTTGCGCCAAAAGGGGAAGTTGCGGTGGAATAGTTCCCGTTTGGCCGTCTTGAGGGGTTAAACAGGAACTATTTCACCGCAACTTATCGATGGCGTGTTTGGTTGGTGCCTGTTGATGGTCTGGTTATCGGGGAGGGCGGGCTCCGTTATAATCGCCTAGAACATTAAATGGAAACGGGACGGGAGCCATACATGCGCCAGGGTTTCGACAACGCGAAGTATATCGAGCTGCAGGCTGCTCACATTAAGGAGCGCATCTCGCAGTTTGGTGGCAAGCTGTATTTGGAGTTTGGCGGCAAGCTGTTCGATGACTATCATGCCAGCCGCGTGCTGCCGGGCTTTGAGCCGGACAGCAAGTTTCGCATGCTCAAGAGCATCGCCGACGATGTCGAGGTTATCATCGCGATCAACGCGAACCACATCGAGAAAAACAAGGCTCGTGGTGACCTTGGCATTACCTATGACGAGGACGTTTTGCGCCTGGTTGACCTGTTCCGCGGCAACGGCTTTGCCGTCGCGGCTGTGGTTATCACCCAGTACGCCGGCCAGCCTGCTGCCGATGTATTCCGCAACCGCCTGAACGCGCTCGGTATTCCCGCCAAGCTGCACTATCCCATCGAGGGGTATCCGCACGATGTCGATCTGATCGTGTCCGACGATGGCTACGGCAAGAACGAGTTTGTCGAGACCACCCGACCGCTCGTTGTCGTGACGGCGCCCGGCCCTGGCTCGGGCAAGCTCGCCACTTGCCTGTCTCAGCTCTATCACGAGCACAAGCATGGCACGGCCGCCGGCTATGCCAAATTCGAGACCTTCCCGGTTTGGAATCTGCCCCTTACGCATCCGGTCAATATTGCCTACGAGGCCGCCACGGCAGACCTCGATGACGCCAACATCATCGACTCCTTCCACCTGGAGGCCTACAACAAGACCACGGTCAACTACAACCGCGACGTCGAGGCCTTCCCGGTAGTCCGTGCCCTGATGGAAAAGATCCTGGGCAAGAGCCCCTACCAGAGCCCTACGGACATGGGCGTCAATATGGTCGGTTTTGCCATCACCGATGACGATGCCTGCCGCGACGCTTCCAAGATGGAGATCGTCCGCCGCTACTTTACCGCGGTCGAAAATGTGCGCCGTACCGGCGTGGGCGATGAGCAAGTCGACCGTCTCAAGATTATTATGAAGAAAGCCGGCATCGATAAGAACTACTCACCGGCGCGCTCGGCGGCCCTCACCAGGGAGCAGCTGACGGGTGGTCCCGTGGGTGCCATGGTCATGCCCGATGGCTCCGTGGTGACCGGTAAGACCTCCACGCGCCTGGGCGCCGCAAGTTCGCTCATTATGAACGCCCTCAAGCATGTCTCGGGCGTCGACCTTGAGCTCGAGGTCATTAGCGATGAGGCGATCGAGCCCATCAGCAAGCTCAAGACGCATTTCCTGGGCAGCAAAAACCCGCGCCTCCACACCGACGAGACGCTTATGGCGCTGTCGATCACCTCGGCCACGAGTGAGACGGCCGCTCGCGTCCTTTCGGGCCTGGAGCAGCTGCGCGGTTGCGATGCCTTCTTTAGCGTGATTATCTCGCCGACGGACGAGACGGTACTGCGCAAGTTGGGCATCAACGTGTGCTGCGAGCCCAAGTTTGAGCGCCGCGGTTTCTTCCATCGCTAAGTTTGAAGCATCGCGGTAATTGCATTGCATTTTGGCCGTATCGGGTTAGCGCCCGGTACGGCTTTTTGATCAATAAAGCGTCTATTTCGGCGAAAAATAGCTGTTTACCTGCCTAGAAACAATTTGAGCGGTATACAATAACCGTAACTGTTTCATTCTTAGCGGGATGCCGCATGATGGATATTACCTGCCATCGTGAGGTGTGTCGGTCGCGCACGGCGCGTTAGATGCTCGTGCTCGGTTTGAGGAGGCTGCTATGGCGGGCAAGGGTCGTGCGAGTGTCAACGATATGAAGCGTGTCGAGGTGCTGGTGTTGATGGAGATCGACCAGCAAACCGAAGACAATGGCGGGCCGTATGGTTTCTCGCGCAAAACGCTTGCCGAGCGCGTGGGGGTTTCGCCGTATCGTGCCCGCGCCGCAATCGATCGCTTGGATTCCGAAGGTATGATTGATGTCGTCTCGCGTTATAGCGACGACGGCGGTCAGCTTGCAAATGGCATTTGCCTCACCGAACGTGGTGAGTGGTATCTTGAGGGCGTCCGTACCGGCATGCTCGTTCAAGAAATGCTTGAGGACGAGGTTGCTGATCGATAGCAGCATGTAACCCTTGCCATAGCGACGCCGCCTGGGAAACCGGGCGGCGTTTTGTTTCAAGATCGAGAAATGCAATCGCACGCGAGAAAAATTGCGGACGGTCCGCGGCGCGAGTATTACAATGAAGACCCGTAAGATGTGGATAAACAACTTCTACGGGAAGCGCAGGTAACTCAATATGACCAAGCATGTGTTCGTAACCGGTGGCGTGGTTTCGTCCCTGGGCAAGGGTATCACCGCGGCCTCGCTGGGCCGTCTGCTCAAGTCGCGTGGCTACAAAGTAACGATGCAGAAGGCCGACCCGTATCTGAACGTCGACCCCGGTACCATGAGCCCGTTCCAGCATGGTGAGGTCTTTGTAACCGAGGATGGTTACGAGTCCGACCTGGACCTGGGTCATTACGAGCGCTTTATTGATGAGAACCTGACCCGCGATTCCAACTTTACGACCGGTGCCATCTACAAAAGCCTAATCGCCCGCGAGCGTCGCGGCGACTTTTTGGGCGGTACCGTGCAGGTGATTCCTCACGTCACCAATGCCATTAAGGACAAGTTTCGCCGCATCGAGGAGCAGACCGGCTCCGATGTAGTCATCACCGAGCTGGGCGGCACGATCGGCGACATCGAGTCCCAACCGTTTGTCGAGGCCATCCGTCAGTACCGCAAGGAGGCCGGCTCCGAGAACGTCTGCTACATCCACGTGTCGCTCGTTCCCTATATTGCCGCCGCCCACGAGGTCAAGACCAAGCCCACGCAGCATTCCGTCAAGGAGCTCCGCAGCTTTGGCATCCAGCCCGATATCATCGTGCTGCGCTCCGGCCACCATATCGATGACGCTATCCGCGGAAAGATCGCAAGCTTCTGCGACGTCGACACCGATTGCGTCTTTACCAATGAGGACTGCGCGAGCATCTACGACGTGCCGCAGCTGCTTGCCGAGCAGGACTTTGACCTGCGTATTTGCGAGCGCCTGGGCCTGGACCCGCGTGAGCGCGACATGAGCGAGTGGAATGAGTTCCTGCGTAAGCAGAACCATGCCAACCATCACGCCGATAAGGTTAAGATTGCCGTCGTGGGTAAGTACACGCAGCTGCCCGATGCGTACCTGTCGGTTATCGAGGCCCTGCACCATGCGGGCGTCTTCTACGATCGCCATGTGGACGTCCAGCTGGTCGACGGCGAGAGCCTCGACGAGCAGAATGTCTCCGAGGTTCTGGGCGACGCCTCGGGCATCCTGGTCCCCGGCGGCTTTGGCAAGCGCGCCCTGGAGGGCAAGATCCTCGCGGCCGAGTTTGCCCGTGAGCACAAGATTCCGTATCTGGGCATTTGCCTGGGTATGCAGGTCGCCGTGTGCGAGTTCGCCCGCAACGTCGTCGGCCTTGCCGGCGCCAGCTCCTCTGAGTTCGATCCGGACGGCCCGTTTAGCGTCATCGATCTGATGAGCTCGCAGGAGGACGTGACCGAGAAGGGCGGCACCATGCGCCTGGGCGCCTATCCGTGCAAGCTCGCCGCCGATACCCTTGCTCGCGAGGCATATGGCGAGGAACTCGTCTACGAGCGTCACCGTCACCGCTTTGAGTTCAACAACGCCTTCCGCGACCAGCTCGAGGATGCCGGCTTGGTTATCTCTGGCCTCTCGCCCGACGAGCGCCTGGTCGAGATGGTCGAGCTGCCGCGCGACGTGCATCCGTGGTATGTGGCAACCCAGGCTCACCCCGAGTTCAAGAGCCGTCCGACTAATCCGCAGCCGCTGTTCCGAGAGTTCGTGCGCGCTTCGATCGGCCAGCACGAGGGTGTCGACCGTCTGCAGGTGACGCCCATGAACCTCGCTACGGACTAAGGGTGCCGGCGAATAAGGAACATACCGAAGCTACTCCCTCGTCGCTCGCCGTGGCGGCGGGGGAGTATCTCGATTACCTCGCGGTCGAGCGGGGCTTGGCGCGCAACACGATTGTGGCCTATCGTCGTGACCTGACGACGTACTGCGCCTATCTGGAGCGGGCGGGTATTGTGTCTTTTGAAGAGGTGACCCGTCAGGTCGTGGAGGGCTTTGTCGCCGATCGCCGCGGCGGAGGCTATTCCGACGCCTCGGTGGAGCGCGCGCTTGCTGCCGTGAAGGGCCTGCATGCCTTTTTGGTGCGCGATGGGGCCGTGGCCCAAAACCCGACGGCGGCGTTGCGCCTGCCTAAAAAGGCTGAGCGTTTGCCGGAGTATCTATCGGTGGAGGATGTCTCGGCGCTGCTCGATCAAGACTTTCCCGAGGGCGAGATGGGACTGCGCGACCATGCCATCTTGGAAGTGCTCTACGGATGCGGTTTGCGTGTGAGTGAGCTGGTTGGGCTCGATGTGGGCGATATCCATATTGACGATGGCTTTGTACTCGTTCGCGGTAAGGGCTCAAAGGAACGCCTGTCCCCACTGGTGGGAAGCGCGGCGCGAGCTCTGACGCTCTATGTAACTGAGGGACGTTCTCGCTTGGCGGCCCATGCCCGCGGAACCGAGACCTCGGCGGTCTTTTTAAATAAGAACGGACGTCGCCTGTCGCGCCAGGCCGTGCATGCGATATGCGAGCGGTATGGGCGTCAGGTGGGGCTGGTGGGGCTCCATCCCCATACCTTGCGCCACTCCTTTGCCACCCACATGCTCGCGGGCGGTGCCGACCTGCGTGTGCTGCAGGAGATTTTGGGCCATGCCGATATATCGACCACGCAGGTCTACACGCATGTCGATCGTACGCAACTGACCGAGGTCTATCTGGCGGCGCACCCGCTGGCGCATCGTTAACACATCGCTGACCTGCATATTTATAAATACTAAAGGGGACGGGCCCCAGATTGCCGAGACGCACTTTTGCGCGCATGGGCAATCTGGGGCCCGTCCCATTTTTCGTTAGACACCGATGCGGCGGTGGGCCGTGTGTACCGTGGGTGGGGGAGTTTGGGGGCGATGTGAACGGCGTGTAAAGGGACGTAAAAATCGCCTCAAGGTCAACTTGAAGGTTGAGGTTCGCGGGTGTGGTTCTACAGGTGGCATCCCGCCTTTGCTGCAAACACAACATATTGTGTTTTCGAACATATGCTCGGGGGTGTTTTACAACATATTGGGGGTGGAATGGTGGGGAGGGGTGGGGGAAGGGGTGGGGAAAGGTGTTGAAAAATGGGGCGGTTCCCCATATTATTGATGACGTCGACAGGCGGGGTGGTTCCCCGCGTACGTGCCATCTGAGTAACCGAGGGGAGGGCGCACATGGGAATGACTGGTGCATACGAGCGCAATCTCGATGCAAAAGGTCGTCTGTCCCTGCCTGCACCCCTTCGCGAGGAGCTTGGAGAGCACGTTCGCGTGTTCAAAGCCCTGGATGTCGATGCTCTGTACGTGTTCTCTGCCGAGGCCTTCGATAAGTGGGTCGAAGGACTCTTCGCGGGTCGTGAGGGCCACGAGGGTTTTAACCCGCGTGACATTAACGACCAGAAGCTCATGAGGGCGATCAACAAGCGCACCACGTCGATGGATGTGGACAGCGCCGGTCGTATCGGTCTTTCCGAGTCTCTCCGCAAGCAGGCGAACCTCGACCGCGAGGTCACGGTTGTGGGCAACTACGACCACCTTGAGGTTTGGGATCGCGCCGCGGCCGATGAGGACGATGACGATGAGGCCCTGCTGGACCTCTTCTTCTCGTAAGGGCAAGGCACGGGTAACGGATGGAGCGTGGGATCTTGACACAAGAATATCGGCATGAACCTGTCATGCTCGGCGAAGTGCTTGAGTCGCTGCAGCTAAAGAGCGGCTCCGTTGTCTGCGATTGCACCCTTGGCGGTGCCGGCCATTCGGTAAAGATGGCCGCACAGGTGGGGGAGACGGGCCTTTTGCTCGGCGTCGATCAGGACGACATGGCCCTCGAGGCCGCTGGCGCCCGTCTGGACCGCGAGGTTCCCGGCGTTCCGCACCAGCTGCTGAAGGGCAACTTCGGCGACTTGGACGAGCTGCTTTGCTCGGCCGAGGTGCCCGGGGTCGATGGCTTCCTGTTCGATTTGGGCGTTTCGTCACCGCAACTCGATATCCCTGGCAGGGGCTTTTCGTATAACGAGGACGCCCCATTGGACATGCGGATGGATCCGGGCAATAACACCTTAAACGCAGCTGAGGTCATCAACACCTATAACGAACACGACCTCGCCCGGATTCTACGCGTCTACGGCGAAGAGAAGTTCGCCTCGCAGATCGCGCGCGAGATCGTGCGCCGCCGCGAGCAAGAACCGATCGAAACCACCGGCCAATTTGTCGAGATCATCAAGGCGGGTATCCCGGCTGCCGCTCGTCGGCATGGTGGACACCCGGCCAAGAAAAGTTTCCAGGCCATTCGCATCGAGGTCAATCACGAGCTCGATGTGCTCGAACGAGGGCTTGATGCCGCCACCAGGTGGCTCAACCCGGGCGGACGTATCTGCGTCATTTCGTATCACTCGCTCGAGGACCGTATCGTAAAGAACCACTTTAAGGAGATGAGCCAGGGGTGCACGTGTCCGCCGGAGATTCCGGTGTGCGTGTGCGGCAACGTGCCGATACTCAAGGTCATCACCCGCAAACCCCTGGTTGCCCAGCCTGATGAGGTTGAGCGCAACCCTCGGGCGAGATCAGCCAAAATCCGCGTGGCGCAGCGTCTGTAGGCGCGACCGCGCGATATTGGACCTCCCGCTCGCACCATAAACGAAGCTTAAACACACTACCAACGTACTCGGGATGGGAGGCGGCATATCATGGGCTACAACACTTCAAACGCAGCACTCGCCTATGATATGAACGCCATGCCCGCCTATCGTGAGACGCCGCAGGCCCCCGTTGCTCCCCGTGAGCAGCGCACGCCGCGCTTTGATGTCTACACGGGCGCGGGCCGTCAGGCAAACCAGGCGGTAAGCCCGGTTTTCATGAGCGTTCTTAAAACG
>CALBOJ010000079.1 GCA_937896835.1 uncultured Collinsella sp. | reverse complement strand
GCCACCGCGCTCACCGAGGCTGGCTACGTTGGTGAGGACGTGGAGAACATCCTGCTCAAGCTCATCAACGCCGCCGATGGTGATATCGAGCGCGCGCAGGTTGGCATCATCTACGTGGACGAGATCGACAAGATCGCCCGCAAGGCCGAGAACCTCTCCATTACCCGCGATGTCTCGGGCGAGGGCGTTCAGCAGGCACTGCTTAAGATTCTTGAGGGCACGGTGGCCAGCGTTCCGCCCACCGGCGGCCGCAAGCATCCCCAGCAGGAGCTGCTGCAGATCGACACGACCAACATCCTGTTTATCTGCGGCGGTGCCTTTGTGGGTCTGGATAAGATCATCGCCGATCGCGTGGGCAACAAGGGCGTGGGCTTTAACTCCGAGATCGCCGGCCCTACCTCGGTCGACGAGAACGACCTGCTGCGCCAGGTGCTCCCGCAGGACCTCAACGCCTTTGGCATGATCCCCGAGTTTGTGGGACGTACGCCCGTCGTCACCCAGACGCAGGCGCTCGACGAGGACGACCTGGTGTCGATCCTGACCGAGCCCAAGAACGCCGTGGTGCGTCAGTACCGCAAGATGTTCCAGCTCGAGGACGTTGAGCTTGAGTTTGAGGACGCCGCCCTGCACGAGATCGCCCGCATGGCGCTTGCCCGCAAGACCGGCGCCCGCGGCCTGCGCTCCATCTGCGAGGACGTGCTGCAGCAGACGATGTTCGACCTGCCCAGCGAGGAAGGCGTCACCAAGGTCATCGTGACCGAAGCCTCCGTAAAGGGCGAAGAACAGCCCCAACGCATCTACGGGTAAACCAGCCTAAAACGTGTTTGCAAATAGCCTCTGACCACTCGCGGTCGGAGGCTATTTTATATATGCGCAATAACCCCAACTACCTGTGCTATTCTGTGTGATTGTTTAAGCCTCGGCAAAGTCATTACAGACTGAAGTAATCGATACCTAAGGGGAGGAATGTAGGCCCGATTTTCGTAGATTCCGCACGAGCCGAAGACCACTTAATGTGGTCTTCGAGCGAGCCCAGGACCTGACTGAGCGAAAATCGGGCCTTCATTCCTCCCCGGCGGGACAGGGAGAGATATATGGAAGAAATGCCCAAGAACTACGATCCGTCGACCAACGAGCCGGCGATCCTGCAGAAGTGGCTCGACGGCGGCTACTACAAGCGCCGCGAGGGCGTGGGCGACTGCACCGTCACCATTCCGCCTCCCAACGTGACCGGCAAGCTCCACATGGGCCACGCCACCGATGACTCCATTCAGGATGCCATCGTCCGTATGGCCCGTATGCGCGGCAAGTCCACGCGCTGGGTGCTGGGCACCGACCACGCCGGTATCGCCACGCAGACCAAGGTCGACAAGAAGCTCAAGAGCGAGGGCATCAGCCGCTTGGAGATTGGCCGCGACAAGTTTGTTGACGCCTGCTGGGATTGGACCCACGAGTACGGCGGCATTATCGTCGAGCAGATCAAGCGCATGGGCTGCTCCGTCGACTTCGACAACGAGCGCTTCACCATGGACGAGGACTATGCCCAGGCCGTGCGTAAGGTCTTCTGCGACTGGTACCACGACGGTCTGATCTACCGCGGCAAGCGCATCGTCAACTGGTGCCCCAACTGCACCACCGCTATCTCTGACGACGAGGCCGAATACAAGGACGAGAAGGGCCACCTGTGGCACCTGCGCTACCCGTTGACCGAGCCGGTCAACGGCCAGGACTACATCGTCGTCGCCACTACGCGCCCCGAGACCATGCTCGGCGACACGGGCGTCGCCGTCTCCCCGAAGGACCCCGAGAAGGCCGCCTTTGTGGGCAAGACCGTCATGCTGCCGATTGTCAACCGCGAGATCCCCATCTTTGAGGATTGGCACGTCGACGCCAACTTTGGCTCCGGCTTTGTCAAGGTCACCCCGGCCCACGACCCCAACGACTACGCCATGGGTCAGGCCCATGACCTGCCGCAGATCAATATCTTCGATGAGCACGCAGTGGTCGTCGAGGGCTATGGCGAGTTCACCGGCATGAACCGCGACGAGTGCCGCGAGGCCGTCATCAAGTGGTTCGAGGAGCACGACCTGCTCGATCACGTCGAGGACCTCGATCACTCCGTCATGCACTGCTACCGCTGCGACGCCGCGCTTGAGCCGTGGCTGTCCGAGCAGTGGTTCGTGGCCGTCGACAAGCTCAAGGGGCCGGCGCTCGACGCCGTCAACTCCGGCAAGGTCACCTTCCACCCCGCGCGCTGGACGCAGACCTACACCACCTGGATGGAGAACCTCAAGGACTGGTGCATCAGCCGCCAGCTGTGGTGGGGCCACCGCATTCCCGTGTTCTACTGCGAGGACTGCGGCTGGGAGGACGCCCTGACCGAGGACACCGACGTGTGCCCCAAGTGCGGCGGTCATCACGTGCATCAGGACGAGAACGTGCTGGACACCTGGTTCAGTTCGCAGCTGTGGACGTTCGCCACGCAGGGCTGGCCGCAAAAGCCGGAGCTGCTCGAGGGCCATCACCCCACGACGGCGCTGGTCACCGCGCGCGACATCATCGCGTTGTGGGTCGCCCGCATGGTCATGAGTTCGCTGTATTTCTTGGACGAGGTGCCGTTTAAGGACGTCGTCATCTACCCGACCATTCTGGCCAAGGACGGCAGCCGCATGTCCAAGTCCAAGGGCAACGGCGTTGACCCCATGGACCTCATTGGCATGTACGGCGCCGACGCTATGCGCTTCAACTTGCTCACGCTGTGCACCAACAACCAGGACGTCAAGTTTGACGCGAACATCGACAAGAAGACCAAGAAGCTCATCGACAGCCCGCGTACCGACCAGGCCAAGAGCTTTGTGACCAAGATCTGGAACGCCAGCCGCTTCCTGCTCATGAACATGGAGGGTTACACACCCGGCGAGCCTGTCGTGGAGACGCCGGCCGACGCCTGGATGTTCAGCCGCCTGGCCAAGGCTGTGAAGATGGTCACCGAGGGTATCGAGAAGTACACCTTTGGCGACATGGCCCGCGGCGTGCAGCAGTTCTTCTGGAACGAGGTCTGCGACTGGTACGTCGAGGTCACCAAGGCCCGCCTGAAGGGCGAGGGCCGTCTGCAGGCTCAGCGCAACCTGATCTTTGTGCTCGACACCTCCATTCGCCTGATGCACCCGCTTATGCCGTTTGTCACCGAGGAGATCTGGGACAACATGCCGGCCAGCGTGCTCGATCTGGACGCCGAAGGCAACGTTGACCGCGCCGAGGCGCTCATGATCGCCAAGTGGCCCGAGCCCGCCGACTACGCCAAGTACGTCGACGAGGACGCCGAGCGCGCGTTTGAGCTGTGCCGCACCGTCGTTTCCGCCGCCCGCGCCACGCGTTCGCGCTATCGCTTAAGCCCCAAGGCGGAGCTCGACGTGGTCGTGCGCGCTGGTGCCGAGGATATTGAGAAGCTCGAGAGCCTGCGCTCGACCATCGAGCCGCTGGCCAACACGTCTTCGCTGGTTATGGGCACCGACGTTGAGAAGCCGGCCGCGAGCATCGCCGTGGTCGACAGCGGCGTCGAGGTCTTTGTGGTGCTCGAGGGCAAGGTTGACCTTTCGGCCGAGAAGGCACGCCTGGAGAAGGAAATCGCCGCGGCCCAGAAGGAGCTCGCCGGCTGCGAGAAGACGCTCGCCAACGAGGGCTTTGTGGCCAAGGCCGCGCCCGCGGTGGTCCAGAAGAAGAGGGACCGTGCAGCTGAGCTCAAGGAGATCCTGGCGGCGCTGACTGCTCAGGTTGCTGACTTCTCGTAGGCGTTACTGGGGGACGCGGTTTGGGGCATTGCTCGCTACTGCGGACAGTCCTGCTCGCACGAAGGCCACATTAAGTGGCCTTCGGCTCGTGCGGAACTTGTATCGAGCAAAGCCCCAAACCGCTCCCATGGCGGTTACGTGGTTGTTCGTAACTGGTGCGTTAGGGCCACTGGGTTGTGGCCTTGATCTTGCTGCAAAGCGGTGTTTGGCTGAAATTTTGAATGGGAGGGGCTCGTTGTTTAGTACGGGCCTCTTTTTATGTTGAGGGGACTTTGGGTTATGGCTAAGCGTTCTGGGTCGTATTCTGTGCCGTTCTCGTTTGAGTTGCTTTCGTTTGATGAAGCTGTCGGGCTTGCTGCTGATACGGGGCGGATTTCTGGGGATGCTGGTCCTCTGCTTGAGACGGTTGTCGATATGCTCGATGCGCTGGGGCGTCCGGATGAGTATTTCGATTGCATTCAGGTTGCCGGTACCAATGGCAAGACTTCGACCACGCGTTTTTCGGCTGCTATCCTTCACGGCGAAGGGTTAAAGACCGCACTGTATACGTCTCCGCAGCTGGTGCGCTATCCCGAGCGCATGGAGGTCGATGGGCGCGTTGTGAGCGACGAGGCCTTTGCCCGTGGCGTTTCTGCCGCCGTCGAGGCGGGGCATCGCGTGAATGCCCGTCGTGTGGCGGCGGGGGAGTGCGCCTATACCATCACGCCGTTTGACCTTTTGACGGCTGCTGCACTTGTGGTGTTTGCCGAGGCTCGCGTGGATGTTGCCGTGCTTGAGGTTGGCATGGGCGGACGCTGGGATGCTACGAGTGCGACTGATCCCGTGGCCGTCGCCATTACGGGTATTGGGCTCGATCACACACGTATTTTGGGCGATACGCTCGAGGCCATTGCGGGGGAGAAGGCTGCGGTTATTAAGCCTGGGCGATTGGTTGTTTTGGGCGAGGGCACGCATGAGCCGAGCGTTCAGCGCGTAATGGATACGCGCTGCCGCGAGTGCGGTGTGGTGCCGCTGGTTGTGAGCCATTCCACGACCAAGGTACCGGCGCATGTAGGCGATACCGTGGAGTTTAGCTGTACTACGCCGCGTGCCATCTATACGTCGAGCATGGTCAAGCCGGCGTATCAGCCGCAGAATGCTGCGTGCGCGATTATGCTGTGCGAGGGCTATCTTGGCCGCGAGCTCGACCACGATGCGCTCGACGCTTCGCTTATGGGCTGCCCCACGCCGGGTCGCTTTGATGTGCTGGGAACCGATCCGCTCAAGCTGATCGACGCCTGTCATAACCCTCAGAGCTGCGAGAACTTTGTGAGCGCGCTGGACGAGATCGACCCGTGCGTGGAGAATCGCCCCACGCTGCTGTGCGCCGCGCTGGCCGACAAGGACGTGGCGGGTATTGTTGATGTGCTGATCCCAGCCTTCCCGCGCGTGGTCGCAACCCAGACCGATTCCGATCGCGCCCTGCCGGCAGAGGAACTCGCTGCCCTGGTGGACGCCGATAAACTTGCGGGCGTGTACGCGAGCGTGCCCGAGGCCCTCGCTGCCCTCGATGCCGCGGGCGAGTCCTTCGTGGCGGCCGGCACCATCACCCTAGCCGGCGAAGTAGCAGGCCTGCTGCGCTAATCCATCCCCTTAGCAGTTGCGGTGAAATACGGACTGTTTTACAAGCCAGAAGCCTCATACAGTCCGTATATCACCGCAACTCAAAAGCAGGCAATTTGGGACGGGGCTTTTTTAGCTGCCCTGTGCCCCGAGTTGACTCGCTTGCCACGAAATGGGGCTATCTACTACGTTTTGGCGACCACCCTCGACCACACGGAAAATCGTGAAATCAAAACCGCAGGTAGACGGCTTACTCGTTTTTAAAAAAGACCCGCATGGTCGACCCATGCGGGTTAAACGTAGTAGATAGCCCGCTTTCGTGGCGAATCGTTGGCAGGATGCGGCAAAGGGACAGCCCCTTTGCCGCATTGCCTAGTCTAGGCGGACCGGATCGTGGGGGTAGGCGTTGAGGATCTCGACGCCGTTCTCGGTGACCAGGGCAAGGTCCTCAATGCGGACGCCGGTGCGGCCGGGGAGGTAGATGCCCGGCTCGATTGAGAACGTCATGCCAGGCTCTACGACCTGCTCGTTGACGAGCGAGACGTCGCCCGGCTCGTGGTCCTGCAGACCAATCGAGTGGCCCAGGCGATGTGTAAAGTATTTGCCATAGCCTGCGTCCTCGATCACATCGCGTGCGGCGCGGTCCAGGTCGCACATGCGCACGCCCGGTGCGATGAGTGCTTCGGCGGCCTCGTTGGCACGGCGTACGATATCGTAGATGTGTGTTGTCTCCTCGTCCGGCTCGCCCCAAAAGAACGTGCGCGTCATGTCCGAGCAGTAGTTGCGATGCCGTCCGCCAATGTCGAACAGCACCACGTCGCCACGCTTGAGTACGGTGTCGTCGGGTTCGTGATGCGGGTCGCCGGCGTTGGCGCCAAAGCTCACGATCGGCGGAAAGCTAAAGTCCTCGCAGCCGTGCTTGCGGTACAGGCCGAGTATTTGGTCGGCAATTTCGCGTTCCGTCACGCCTTCGTGGACGAGCTTGATCGCATCGGCCATCACGGCGTCGTTAGCGGCCGAGGACACGCGCATAAGCTCCTGCTCGGCGGCATCCTTGTAGGTGCGTGCGGCGGTGACGGCAAAGTCACCCAGGAAAAACTCGCTTGCGGCGTGGCGCTCCATGAGCGGCATCAAAAAGCCGGAACGCATGACGGTGTCGATGCCAAGCGGCTTGGCTGGGTCGATCTCACTCGCGATGGCGTCGGTCACGATATCGGTATCGGTGTGGTAGGCGACGCGGGCATTGTCGTACTCGGGCAGCTGATGTAAGGCGTTGACCATGATCACGGGCTCGCAATCGCGCGCGAGCAGCACGCCGCAAAAACGCTCGAACATATCGGCATAAAAGCCGGTCAGGTAATAGATCGACCACGGGTCGTTTACGAGCAGCTGCGCACCGGGGTGCTGAGACTCGAGCGCATCGAGCACGCGTGCCACACGCTGGTCATCGACATGTGCCATGAAATATCCTTTCGCTAGGCTGCCACCATGGTATCCCAAGCCCGGCACATAGGGACGTTCCTTTTATGCCGGCACCTAGGGACACTCCTTTGCATCCCATGCGCGCCCTCATAAGTTGCGGTGAAATACGGACTGTTTAGCGGCCTGAAGCCATAAAACAGTCCGTATTTCACCGCAACTGCGGAGGAGGACCGGGCGGATGGTGGAGTAGCTAAAAGAGCTCCGTCCCTAATTAGCTACTTGGGCTCGGTCGATGTTCATGCTGGCGACTAGGTCAATGTTGGTGCCGAGAAGATCTTCCAGCACGACGTCGCCCATGCGGATGGGGGCCTCGACGACCACGCCGCGGATGAGGTCCATGGCTTGGGCGTGGAGTGCCAGCGGGATGGCTTCGGCCGTGCGCACGGGGAGCAGGACTTCGTCGCCGCCGGAGACGGCCACGGTCGTCGTGAGCACGCGCATGGGGCAGGTGAGCTCCTGATGTGCGAACTTATCGCCGCGCGGGCAGTTGTTGCCGGTCACGGAGCGAACTTCCACCACGGCGCCATTTGCGTCGCGCTCCACCTCTACGGTCAGGAGGCACTCGGATGGGCAGGTGGTGCAGTTGAACTGCAAGGTCTCGGTCGCATTCTTGCTCATGAGCTATGCCTCCTCAACGGGATCGACGGACAGGACAATCCCGCTGGCACCCAGGTCGAGCGCGCGCTGAATCGCCTTTGCCGGCAGTGGGAAACTTTCCATAACGCTCGGCTTAAACGCGCGAACCTTGCCGGCGAACAGTTCCTCGCCGTCGGCCAAGATTCTCACGCGGGCGGTATCAACTGGCCGCCGCACGCGGAAGTTAAGCTTGGTGAGCGTCACAGCCGTAATGCGTCCCGGCAGCGCGTATCCCGCAATGCCGGCAGGGGAGACGGTGAGCTCGCAGTCCGGAACGACGCCCGCGCCAGCCCCCAGCGCGTACGCCGCTGCAGCTGCGCCAGCCCTCTCGGATTCGGTCGTCACGTTGTCGGCCAGGTCGTGCACGTGCAGCACGTTGCCACAGGCAAAGATACCCGGCACGCCTGTCTGGAGGCTCTGGTCCACCACGGCGCCGCGCGTGCGTGGGTCAAGCTCCACGCCCGCGGCAACCGAAAGCTCGTTCTCGGGAATCAATCCCACCGAAAGCAGCAGCGTGTCGCACGGAACGATGCGCTCGGTCCCGGCAATGGACGCCAGGCGCTCGTCGACCTGGCTTACCTCGACGGCCTCCACGCGGTCGTGCCCGATCACGCGCGTGACCGTGGTGGACAGGTGCAGCGGAATGTCAAAGTCGTCCAGGCAGTTCTTCACATTGCGGCGCAGGCCGTTGGCGTACGGCATGAGCTCGTACACGCCCTCGACCGAAATCCCCTCGAGCGTGCAGCGGCGCGCCATGATCAGCCCGATATCGCCCGAGCCCAAAATGACGGCACGCGAGCCGGGCTTGAGGTTTTCGATATTGATGTATCGCTGCGCCAGGCCGGCCGTAAACACGCCAGCGGGACGGCTGCCGGGGGTCTTGATCTCGCTGCGGGTACGCTCGCGGCAACCCATGGCAAGGACGACCGCCCGTCCGGTGAGCTGCAGCATGCCGGTGGGGCTCATGAGCGTGACGGTGTGGACCGCGGTGTCTTCCGCAGGCTCGCCTGAATCAATCCCAATCACCATGCTGTTCAGGAACAGCGCAATATCGGTTGCATGCACCTGGTCGATAAAGCGCTGCGCGTACTCGGGACCGGTGAGCTCCTGTTTAAAGTGCGACAGGCCAAAGCCGGGGTGGATACACTGGCGGAGGATGCCGCCCAGGTGCTGCTCGCGCTCCACGATGGCCACGCGTGCGCCGGCCTTGTGCGCGGCAAGCGCGGCCGCCATGCCGGCAGGTCCGCCGCCGATAACGACCACGTCGAACGCCTGCGTTGCCACGGACTCAACGTCATCGCTATCAATCGCGCTCGATTTGAATTCCGCCATCCTAGCGCACCCCCTTCAAAGGTCCCTCAACGAGCCATGAGCCAGCGTCCTCCAACAGCACCTCGCTGGGGTCGCAGCCCAGCTCGCGCGCTAGGATCGCCACTACGCGGCTCTGGCAAAAGCCGCTCTGGCAGCGGCCCATGCCCGCGCGGCAGCGGCGCTTGACGCCTTCGACCGAAACCGCACCTGGGCGGCGTCGAATCGCGGTCACAATCTCGGCTTCGGGCACCGTCTCGCAGCGGCAGACAATCTGCCCCCACGCGGGGTCGGACTCGATCAGCTCTTCCTTGCGCGCAAGCGGCGCGCGGTCAAAGTCGTCCGGCGCGTGGCGGACGGGATCCCAGTCGGGCCGCTCGTGCAGGGCAACACCGGCATCGCGCAAGATCTGCTCCATGCGCTCGGCGATGGCTGGCGCGCTCGCCACGCCCGGCGACTGAATGCCCGCCGCCTGGAATAGGCCTGGCACCACGGCGGACTGCCCAATAAGAAAGTCGTTCGTCCCCTTTATGACCGGACGCCCGCCGGCAAACGCGCGCACCACACGGCGCGTGTCCAGATCGGGCACCAGCTTGCGCGCACCGCTCAGCAGCGCGTTGACATCGGCAGCGTAGGTCTGCGTGTCGCCGGGCTCGCGCACGGCAGCGGTCGCGGTGATCACGGTGTTACCATGTACGGTGCCCGTGACGATAACGCCCTTGGAAACTGGCGTGGGAACGGGGTAGAGCGGCATGAGCGCACGCGGCTCCTTGTCCAGCACTACGATGTTGCCCTGGCGCCAGACCATCTGGAACTCCTCGGCGCCCGCCATGTGCGAGATATCCGCGGCACCGTTGCCCGCGGCGTTGATCAAGTAACGGCAGCGCACATTGCCGGCGGGCGTTGCCAGTGTAAAGCGTGCAGCCCCGTCGGTTGCCTCGCTGCCTGTAACCTCAATCGCCTTCACCGGCGCGGAGCGCATAAACGTCACGCCGTTGGCGACCGCGTTCTCCAGCGCGGCGATGGCCACTTCAAACGGGTCGACGTAACCGGTCGAAGGGCACCACAACGCGCATGTTGCGTCGGCGCTGGCACGCGGTTCCAGCTCGCGGATACGTTCGGGGCCGATAATCGACAGCTCGGACACGTCGTTGGCCAGGCCATTCTGGCGCAGCTTCTCCAGGTGTGCGCGGTCTTCGTCGTTAAACCCCAGCACCATTGACCCGGTGCGGCGGAACAAAAATCCCAGCTCCTGGGCCCACGTGCCATATAGCTCGCAGCCGCGGGCGTTGACCTGCGCCTTTACGGTTCCCGGAGCCGGATCGTAGCCGGCGTGAACCAGGCCGCCGTTGGCCTTCGAGGCGCCCAGCGCAATGTCGTTGGCCGCCTCGACCACGCATATGGACAGGTCATAGCGCGCGAGCTGCCGCGCGATGGCGCACCCGGTGATGCCGGCGCCCACAATCGCGATATCAAACGTTTCTGCCACGGTGCCTCCCAGATGAGTTGACAGGCTGTCAATAAGACTATCCTACGGCCTGCACATCCCCAGTGCGGCGGCAATGCGGCGAACAGCCCCGCAACACCCGCCAACGGCAGACGAGGTGAGACCCGGCACAGATGTTGGCCTCGTCTGCCGACAGCTACGGCAAACGTTCGTCTCGATCTGTAACAGTTAGACGAGGATTTGGGTTCCAGATGTTACAGATCAAGACAAACCTTCCGGCGGATTTTGAATGTCTCGATTTGTAACAACAAAGGGAAGGTTTTGGTCCCAGATGTTACAGATTGAGACGTTAATCTGGAGGGTCCTCCGTTTGTCTCGATCTGTAACATCTAGACCCGGATTCCACTCCCACCTGTTACAGATTGAGATGTTTGTGTCCGCGCCAGCCCCGCGCCTAGCCGTGGTCCCATATAAACAAACCCCGTGGTAAACTTGACCGAACTATAAATATTCCGAAAGGTACACCTCAATGTCCAAGTACATCTCCGAGCTCATGTCGCCGCAGCTTATGGGCATCGTCTATGCCTTCGTTGGCTTTATCATCGCCCTGTATGTGCTGTCGGTCGTCTATGTGTTCATCGACGCTCGCCGCCGCGGCGCCAGCGCCTACGTGGCATGGGGCATCATCGCCCTCATCCCGTTTGTGGGCCTCATTGCCTACCTGGTCCTGCGCCCGCACTCCTACGCGTCCGACCGCGAGGAGCAGGAGCTGGACATGGCCCTGCGCGAGCGCCAGCTTGCCCAGTACGGCACCTGCCCGCAGTGCGGCGCGCCCATCGAGAAGGATTTCGTCGTCTGCCCGGTGTGCGATACGCAGGTTCGCAACGTGTGCCCCAGCTGCCATCGCCCGCTCGATGCGCACTGGAAGGTCTGCCCCTACTGCCGAACTCGCATCCAGTAACGCATCCATCGCCGGGCCGGCCGCAAGCCACGGGCGCCTCACGCGCCGCAAGCCACACGCGCAACCCGCCTCCATACGATGAAGCATGCGTAGAAAATCGCCCGCCGTGCCATTAAGGTGCGGCGGGCGCTTGTATACCAAGGCAACCTGCCTATAATGATGCAAGTCAAAAACGCCGAGCGCATCGCACGCACTTGCATCAGGCATCCGAGAGGAGAAAACATACCCATGAAGGCACTCTACAATGACGGTTCGGTGGCCGAGCTCCCGCAGGACGAGGTCACGCACGTCATCCGCCACTCCGCCGCGCACATCATGGCGCAGGCCATCAAGCGCCTGTACCCCGAGGCCGACTTTGCCTACGGTCCCGCGACCGACAACGGTTTTTACTACGACGTCGACCTGCCCGAGGGCGTCAAGATCAGCGAGGACGACTTCCCCGCGATCGAGGCCGAGATGAAGAAGATCGTCAAGGAGAACCTCAAGTTTTCCGTGTATGAGAAGCCCCGCGCCGAGGCCATCGCCCTTATGGAGGAGCGCGGCGAGAAGTACAAGGTCGAGCACATCGGCGACCTGGACGACGACGCCCGCATTACCTTCTACCAGCAGGGCGACTACATCGACATGTGTGTCGGCCCCCACATCTGCTACACCAAGGCCCTCAAGGCCTTTAAGCTCACCGGCGTCTCGGGCGCCTACTGGAAGGGCGACAAGGATAACAAGATGCTCACCCGCATCAACGGCGTCGCCTTTGCCACCAAGGAAGAGCTCGACGAGCACATGCACATGCTGGAGGAGGCCAAGAAGCGCGACCACCGCAAGATCGGCCGCGAGATGGACCTCTTTATGATGCGCGACGAGGCCCCCGGCTTCCCGTTCTTCCTGCCCAACGGCATGATCCTTAAGAACACGCTGCTGGACTACTGGCGCGAGATCCACCACAAGGCCGGCTACGTGGAGATCTCCACGCCGCTCATCATGAACAAGCAGCTGTGGAAGACCTCGGGTCACTGGGACCACTACAAGGACAACATGTACTCCACCGTCATCGACGACGAAGAGTACTGCATTAAGCCCATGAACTGCCCGGGCGGCGTGCTGGTGTACGCCTCCAAGCCGCACTCCTATCGCGAGCTGCCCATTCGCGCCGGCGAGATTGGCCTGGTGCACCGTCACGAGCTTCGCGGCGCCCTGCACGGCCTGTTCCGCGTGCGCTGCTTTAACCAGGACGACGCCCACCTGTTTGTGCGTCCCGACCAGCTGACCGACGAGATCGTGGGCGTGGTCAACCTCATCGACTCCGTGTACCAGAAGTTTGGCTTTAAATACCACGTTGAGCTTTCCACCCGCCCCGACGACTCTATGGGTTCGGACGAGGATTGGGCTCGCGCCGAGGAGGGCCTGCGCACCGCTCTGGAGAAGCTGGGCATGGACTACGAGGTCAACGAGGGCGACGGCGCCTTCTACGGCCCCAAGATCGACTTCCACCTGGAGGACTCGCTCGGCCGTACCTGGCAGTGCGGTACCGTGCAGCTCGACTTCCAGATGCCGCTCAACTTTGACCTGGAGTACGTGGACGCCGACGGCACCAAGAAGCGCCCCATCATGCTGCACCGCGTATGCTTTGGCTCCATCGAGCGCTTCATTGGTATTCTGATCGAGCACTTTGCGGGCAAGTTCCCCACCTGGCTGGCTCCCGTGCAGGTCAAGGCACTTCCGGTTTCCGAGAAGAGCCGCGACTACGCCCACGAGGTCTGCGCCAAGCTTGAGGAGGCCGGCATTCGCGTGGTCTGCGACGACCGCGACGAGAAGATCGGCTACAAGATCCGCGAGGCTCGCAGCATTGACCGCGTACCCTACATGCTTATCCTGGGCGAGAAGGAGGTCGAGGCCGGCAACATCTCCGTCCGCGATCGCTCCAACGAGACCGTTCAGATGAGCGTTGATGAGTTTGTTGCGAAGGTGACCGAGGAGATCAAGACCCGCGCCTAAGGCAAACTTCACAACAATTAACAAAGGCGACCGTCCACAGAGGGCGGTCGCCTTTTTCTTAACAAAATAAGAAAAGCCGCTGGTTGAGCGGCTTTTTTTGTTGCACAAAAAGGTACAGGTTTTTGTAGAGGGGTATGGAGATGTACCTACTAGCAGTACATTTTGCGTAATCTGGGCAAACGCTGATTAATTGCTCGTATAATGTCGTCTGTCGAAAGATACAAAAACCTGTACTTTTGCGACTGCGCCTAGCTGCGAGCGAGAAGCCTGTTCTAAACGCCCCTGCATTTGCGTGCATCGCAAAGCCAAAAGAGGGGGCGAGAACATGGAACAGACGGCACGGCGCCAAGAACAGCTGCCGGGGGCATTTAACGGCGCCACCACCAACAGCCATAACGGCCGCGTCCGCTGGTATCTGGTCCACACCCCCCATGGAAAAGAGCGCGAGACCTGCGAAAAGGTCCGCCGCATTATCCCGCACGAGCTGATGCAGAACGCTTTTGTGATGCAAAAGGAGTTCTGGTTTAAGCGGGGCGGCGCTTGGTCGCTCCAAACCAAACCCATGTACAAGGAATATTTCTTCGTTGCCACGCACGATGCCGCCGCGCTCGATAGGGCCTTGGCCCAGTTGAGCTTTGGCTGCCGCATCGCCGGCAGTAGGGAGCGGGCATACATGCCCATGCCGGACGATGCGCAGGATTGGTACCGCAGCGTGCTGGACGACGACGGCGTGGTGCGCAACAGCGTCGCCCGTATAGAAGGCGGCGTGTTGCACATAGAGCAGGGTCCCTTGGTGGGGCAAGAGTCCCGCGTTAAAAAGATCGACCGTCATAAACGCTGGTGCCTAGTGGATGTGGGCGAAGGCGACTCCGCATTTAGGGAGCTGCTTCCGATCGACGTGCCCAGCAAAACGTAAGGGAGACGTTGTACCAGCGATTTATTTGGATTTTGGATTCATAGATGGGGGGGGGTTCCTGGGGACAGGAACGTGAGTTTTATTGTGGCTGCTAAAGAAGTAACAGAGAATAATGCGCCCGTGGGGGCGACGCTCATTGCTCGGGCCATGGACCGGCGCAAGGGCACGGCGGGTGCTGGGGTCGGCTCCGCTGCAAACACGGGTGCGGTGAGCCTCCCGGGCTCGCCCGAGTTCGCTGCAGAGTCCCGTGCGCTCGACACGCGATCGCTTGGCTACCGCTTCGTGAAGCGCACGTTCGACATCGCGTTCAGTGCGTGCGTCTGCGTCGTGGCTCTTATCCCTGGCACGGTTCTTTGCGCGTTCATTGCGGCCGACACCAAGGGTGCTCCCATCTATGCGCACGAGCGGGCTGGGCGCTTCGGTCGCCCCATCCGCGTGCTCAAGTTCCGCTCCATGGTCGCCGACGCCAACGACGTGGAGAAGTACCTCAGCCCCGAGCAGATCGAGGAGTGGCACCGCGAGCGGAAGGTCACAAACGATCCCCGCATCACCAAGCTAGGCCGCGTCCTGCGCAAGACTTCCCTGGACGAGCTGCCCCAGTTCTTCAACGTGCTCGCGGGCCAGCTCTCCGTCATCGGCCCTCGCGCCATCACCTACGAGGAGCTCGGGAACTTTACGCACGAGCAACAGGTGCAGGTGCTTGCCGTCCCGCAGGGCATTACCGGTGCCTGGCAGTCGGGCCCGCGCAACCTCGCGACCTTCGAGAACGGCCTGCGCCAGGAGTTCGAGCTTGCCTACGCGAAGGGTGCCAGCCTCAAGGCAGACTGGAAGGTCTTCTTCAAGACCTTTGGCGTCATGTTCGGCAAGAAGAAGACGGGGAGGTAGCGCATGAGTGCTGACAAACCCCTCGTCTCGATCGTGGTGCCGACCTACAAGCGCTCTGACAGGATTCGCGTGGCCCTGGACTCAATCGCCGCGCAGGACTACGGCGCGGAGAACATCGAACTGATTGTAGTGAGCGACAATCGGCCGGAGTGGCCGGAAAGCGCCGAGACCGACGCGGCGGTCGCCCCCTATGCCGCGAGCCTTCCGCACTTTAGGCTGCTGCACACCTCCGGCCAGACCGGCGGCGGGGCGGCGCGCAACTACGCCTGCCGCCAGGCGACGGGCGAGTACCTCACGTTCCTCGACGATGACGACGAGTTCCTGCCTGACAAGGTGTCCACCCAGGTCGCCTTCATGCAGGAAAACTCCCTCGACATGAGCTGGCAGGATGTCTCGTGGTATGACGAACGTGGCCGGCTTGTGGAGCACCGCAGGCTCGACCATTGCGAGGACTTCTCCACCGAGGGTCTGCTGCGCGCGCACCTCCTAACGCCGATAAGCCCAACGGCCATCTATATGCTCAGGCGCGACCTGTTCGACCGCACTGAGGGTTTCGGCGAGGTGGCGACCGGCCAAGACTGGTGGCTGATGCTGCGCTGCATAGAGGCTGGCGCCCACATGGGCTACATGTCCGAGGTGCACGTGAGGCAGTACCTCCATTCCGGCGAGAGGCTCTCGCTTGGCAAGAACAAGGTAAACGGCGAGGTCGCAAGGCACGAGGTGGTGCGCGGCTACTACCCGCGCCTCAGCAAGAAGGATGTGCGCTACATCGAATTTCGCCACAACGCCGTGCTCGCCTTCGCTATGAAGCGCAGCAACCAGCCAGGCCAGGCTGTGATTTACGCCTTAAAGGCCATTGCCTCATCGCCCGCCGCCTGCGTCTCTGAGGCGCTGAAGTTCTTCGGCAAGGCGAAATCCTAACTATTTCATATGTGTGCCTGCTCTTAACGAAAGGTTGAATGATATGTCCGAAAAAATGAAGATAGCAGTCGCCGGCACCGGCTATGTGGGGCTCTCGTTGGCCGTTCTGCTCTCGCAGCACAACGAGGTGCGCGCGCTCGACATCGTCTCCGAGAAGGTAGAGAAGATTAACGCTTTTCAGTCGCCCATCCAGGACGACGAGATTGAGCTCTTCCTGGCCGAGGCTAAGGCGGGCACGAGGAAGCTCGACCTGCATGCAACCGTGGACGTCGCCGAGGCCTATACAGGCGCGGATTTCGCCATCGTGGCCACGCCAACGAACTACGACTCGGACCGCAACTTTTTCGACACCTCGTCTGTTGAAGCCGCAATTTCGGCAATCCGCTCGGTGAACCCGACGGCCTGGATTGTCATCAAGTCGACCATCCCTGTGGGTTACACTTCGTCGCTTCGCGAGACGCTTGGCGACAGCCGCATCATCTTCAGCCCCGAGTTCCTTCGAGAGAGCAAGGCGCTCTACGATAATTTGCACCCTAGCCGCATCGTTGTGGGCGCGCCCAAGGACGACGAGGAAGCTGTGAAGGCCGCAAAGACGTTTGCTGGGCTGCTCGCCCAAGGCGTCGGCCCCGCCGAGCTTGAGCGCACCAACCCTGATGGCACGACGGGCATCCCGCAGCTCGTTCTTGGTACCACCGAGGCGGAGGCCGTGAAGCTGTTCGCCAACACCTACCTGGCACTTCGCGTGGCGTACTTCAATGAGCTGGACACTTACTGCGAGATGAGGGGACTCAACACCAAGGACGTCATCGATGGCGTGTGCCTAGAGCCCCGCATTGGCTCCCACTACAACAACCCCTCCTTCGGCTACGGCGGCTACTGCCTGCCCAAGGACACCAAGCAGTTGCTGGCCAACTATAAGGACGTGCCTCAGAACCTTATCGAGGCCATCGTCGATGCCAACCGCACTCGCAAGGACTACATTGCAGACGAGGTACTGCAACTGCTGTGGGACAAGGTATACGAAGGCAAGGAGAAGCCCGTGGCGGGCGTGTACCGCCTGACCACGAAGTCGAACTCCGACAATTTCCGCGCCAGTTCCATCCAGGGCGTTATGAAGCGCGTGAAGGCCAAGGGAGTGCCGGTCGTTGTCTACGAGCCAACGCTGGACGCGCCGGAATTCTTCGGTTCCGAGGTGACGCATGACCTTGAGAAGTTCAAGGCCGAGTGCGACGTGATCATTGCCAACCGGTGGAGCGACGATCTGGCCGATGTTGCCGGCAAGGTGTATACCCGCGACCTATTCAAGAGGGATTAGTATTTGTGGCGATTACTGCTGATAAAAAAAAGAGACGGCTGCTCCTTCTGACGAGGAGGTTCCCCTTTAACCGCGGCGAGGTCGCCGCTGAGTCCTATCTCGAGAACGAGATAGGCGTTCTTTCGACCTATTTCGACGAGGTGCTCGCCGTGGGGACCGAGGCGCAGCCGGGTGACGCGCCCACCTGCGCGCTGCCGGGCAATGTGACGCCCCTGGCCTTGGGTTGCGGTAATACCTCCAAGGACAAGGCTTTGCTTGCAGTCAAAGGGATCGCGTTTCCCCTTTTGGGCGGTGCGGACGTTCGTGAGGCCTATGCCACAGAATCCGTTCATGGAATCGGAAAGCGCGTGTTTCGGGGCTACTTTGCCGCGAGGGCGAAGGCAAAGGCGGACGTGCTTGCGGAGGAACTGGTCCGCTTTGGCTTTGAGCCCACGCACATATACAGCTTTTGGCTTTACGACACCGCTTTGGTCGCTGCTTGGCTGACCGGCACGTACCCATGTGCACGCGCCGTTGCGCGTGCACATGGGTACGATCTGTATGCAGATCGTACCGATGTGCATTATTTGCCCTTCCGGGGATACCTCCTATCCAAGCTTTCCGGAGTGCTTCCCTGCTCGAAAGACGGGGAGGAATACATAAACGCGAACTGGCCGGGCCATGAGGGCAAGGTGACGACCTCCTATCTCGGAACGCGGGAGATGCCAGACAAGTCCGGCGAGCCGTTGACCTGCCCGTTGCGGGTCGTCTCGTGCTCACGTATTGTCGACGTTAAGCGCGTGCCTCTTCTTGCTAAGGCTGTCACCCTTCTTGATGCCGAAGGGCTTCGCGTCGAATGGACCCATTACGGCGACGGCCCACAGCTCGAGGAGGCGAGGGCCGCCTGCTCGTTGCTGACGCACTCCACCGCGAAGTTCGCGGGGGCTTTGCCGAACGACGCGCTTTTGGGGGAGTACGCAGCGAAGCATTTCGACGTCTTCGTGAACGTCTCGTCAAGCGAGGGCCTGCCGCTTTCGATCATGGAGGCCTGCGGATTCGGCATTCCCGTCATCGCCACGGACGTTGGCGGAACCCACGAGATAGTAAGCGATGGCGTCAACGGCTTTCTCCTACCTAGCGACTGTGGACCGGAAGATGTCGCCGCGGCCATAAAGCGATTCGTCTTTTTGGGCAAGGCCGAAGGGTCTTCTATGAGGCGCGCTGCAAGGGCCGTTTGGGAGAGGGACTTCCGTTTGGAGGCCAACGTGGAGGGGCTTGTGCGCTCGCTCGGAGTCGATTACAGAAACGAAGGTGAATGATGGGCCAGATTGCGCAGAAGATGACCATGCTCAAAAGGTGGAGCAAAATGCTCACTGGCAAGACGGCTGTGGCCGTAGAGCAGAGCATGGGCAGGGCCTATAATGTCGGACAGTTGTCCGGGTACTACAACGATTTGACCGGCAAGGTCACTGGCAGTACTCTGCTCGACGAGGGCGGTGTCCCTGTTAGCGTCATCGCCGGTGGGGCGCGGGTGCATTTCCCCATCGCCATTTTCCAATACGGTTTGGGCTGTTACGACTTGAGCATTCTCAGGTCGGATGAAGTTGAGCGCTTTCTCGACGCACTAAGGGTATGCTCGGATTGGGCGATCGGCGCCCAGCGGGATGACGGCTCTTGGGACGCATTTGGTCCGATAGGCAGCGCTAAGTACTCCGTCTCCTCGATGGCCCAAGGCGAGGGGTGCTCGATGCTGCTGAGGGCCCATGCGGCTTTCGGGGACGAGTGCTATAGAGTTGCGGCGCTGAAAGCTGCCGAGTTCATGCTTATCGACATGGACAATGGCGGCGTGTCGTCGCATGACGGGGGAGAACTGTTCCTGGAGGAGTACCCTCAACGCCCCAGGCGCAGTGTCATGAACGGTTGGGTGTTTAGCCTTTTCGGTCTCTATGACGCATCGTTGGTCGACGCGCGCTTCGCCGGGCCATTCAAGCACTCTGCGGAGACGTTGGCTTGCCATTTGGATGACTACGACGCCGGCTTCTGGTCTTATTACGACATGGAAAAGCGTATCGCCTCTCCCGCCTACCATCATCTACATATAGCGCAGCTCCGCGCAATGGCGGATCTTTCAGGCGACGCAAGGTTCGCGGTGAAGGCCGAGGTATACGAGCGCTATCAGGAATCTCCGGCCAACCGCAGGAAGGCGATTGCTAAAAAGGCGCTGCAGAAGCTGATCGAGAAATCCGATGCGGTGATCGTCCAATGAAGAAGGCCCTCTATATCGTGACCTCGATGGACACCGGCGGGGCCGAGACGGTATTCATGAAGTATTACCGGGCTTTGGACAAGTCGCGCTATCAGCTCGACTTCTGTGTGTCGTCCGACGTGCCGGGCTTTTACGACGCCGAAATCGAGTCGATGGGCGGCAGAATTGTGCACACAGTCAAGAAGACCGAGGCCGGGCCGGTCGCTTCGTTCAAGCGGCTCATGCAGATAGCCCGGGACGGCGGTTATTGCTGTGCTGTCAGGTCGTCTCAGCACAGTCTTTCCTGTCTTGATTTGCTCGCCATGAGATTCGGAGGCGTGTCCAGAACCATATTCAGGTCAAGCAACACGGGTACAGTTTCGAACAGCAAAAAGGAGACCCTGCTGCACAATCTTTTCAAGCCCCTTGTCAGGGTTGCGGCGACCGACTTCGCCGCCCCGTCTACCGAGGCGGGCGTCTACATGTTCGGCAAGGCGGGGGTATCGGGGCCGCGGTTCCATCTCATGAAGAACGCGCTCAACCTCGAGGACTACGCCTATGACGCTTCGACACGGGACGATGTTAAGCGCGAACTGGGCGTTCCTGCCGAGTCCTATGTCGTCGGGCACGTCGGGAGGTTCAGTGAGCAGAAGAACCACCTCTTCCTTGTCGATGTTTTTGCTGAAATCGCCCGGAGAAGGCCAGACGCCGTCCTCATTCTCGTCGGCAAAGGCGAGACACGCACGGCCGTTGAGAGGCGCGTTGCCGAGCTCGGATTGACCGATAGGGTGGTGTTTGCCGGGGTTAGGAGCGATGTCCGCCGTCTCTATTCGGCTATGGACGTCTTCATCTTCCCCTCTGTCTACGAAGGCCTGCCGAACGTCGTCGTCGAGGCGCAGGCAAACGGACTCCCTTGCGTGATTAGCGACTCCATCACGCGGGAGGTTGGCATTTGCGAGAACGTCGTTTACAAAAGTCTGGGCGACGCTCTGGACGAATGGGCCGACGCCGCGCTCTCCGCGGATCGCATAGGGTCAAGCGCCAGTGCGAGGGATTTGAAAGGCTCGGGCTATGAAATCAATTCGGAGCTTCCCGGTTTCGTGAGGCTGGTATTCGGATGAACTTTATCGAAACATCGCTTTTCTACTTTCTTGTCGTTTTGCTTTCAGCGGCGCTTGCGCGCATGTCGGAAAACGGCAAAAGTAAGGCTGGGCTGGTCGCTGCCGTGGTTCTTCTTACCGCCGTCGGGGGCTTGAGGTCGTATGCGGTTGGGCAGGATACCCTGGGTTATAAAGAGGGAATCGAGTACTTCTACGCGTATGGGACCACGATGTGGAACCATACGTTCAGCGTTCCGTACGGTGTCTTCACAAGTGCGGTGCTCCATATCTGTAACAATTACTCGTTCTTGCTCGTCGTCGAGTCGCTGATCACCAACGCCTTTTTTGCTTTCAGGCTTTGGGATTTTAGACGAACGGCATCGCTCTCGTTTGCGATGTTCGTCTATACGGCAACGGTGTTCCCGCTGTCTATGTGTCTGACGTGCCAGATGATTGCAGTCTCGCTGGTTTTCTACGCAACCAGGTTTTTAGAACAGAATAAGCCGTTGCTTTTTTGCGCTTGGTGGGCTGTTGGCGCTCTTTTGCACGCGTCCGCCCTGATAGGGGTCCTATTCCTCATCTACTACCTATTTTCCAACAAAAGCAAGAGCCGATCGCAGTTCGCCGCGAAGATGCTTGCATCGGTTGCCCTGCTGTTCCTGGCAGCTTATGCGGGCTCTAAGCTCGTCGACCGGTATGCGCGTTACTCCGTGAACGAATCGAGCATCGGGTTGATGGTTTTTGCGCAGGCGACCGTCCTCGCGATCGCATATTTCGTCAGCCGCGAAACTGCGAATGTTGCCCCGGTTGAGAGCGACGGAACGTCGCGGCTCAAAGCCAACCGGATGCCGCTCGTGTTTTACGCTTTAGGCATTTTGGCTTCGGCGTCCTCTTATGTGATTGCCAACGCCGGCCGCATAGCCTATTACTTCACCGTATTAGGCCCCGTGATTTTCGGAGGCTTCGTGAAGGACGCTCGGAAAATAAAAGCCCGTTTTTGTCTTGGCTGTTTTCTAGTTGTCTGGTTCCTTTTCTACGCCTTTTATGCCTATCTGCTTCATACCGGGCTTGGTATCGAGTCTTATTCGTTCGTCTGGATGGGGTAAATAGTGCCCGAAACCGTTTCGGGCATATACGAGCAAAGTCTACGTTGGTGGTTTGCATACGCCCAGGGCTTGTTCCATGTGTAGCGCAGAGAATTAAAAAGTAAAACGCTTTGTTTAAGCTCGGACTTAAGGAAATTGTATATATGGAAAGCAAAATTAAAAAATACCTAAGTGACCCGTGGATGGCCTACTGTGCCTTTACGTCGAAGGGTCTAACGAAATGGGTTTCCGACAGGACGCACCTTCGATTGATGCATCGCGCCAAGTTGGGCATGTGGCCTAGCATAGACTCGCCGGTGACCTTCACTGAGAAGATGCAGTGGCTGAAGCTTAACGATCACAACCCTGCGTACACGACCATGGTCGACAAGTACCGCGCTAAGGACCTCATTGCCTCGCGTGTGGGCTCCGAGCACGTGGTCAAGACGTTGGGCGCCTGGAATTCCGCTGATGACATCGATGTGAGTGGGCTACCGGAGAAGTTCGTACTCAAAACGAATCACGACTGCGGCGGCGTGCTCATCTGCACTGACAAGGGACACTTCGATCTCAACAGTGCCAAGGACTTTTTTCGGGGTCATTTGAAGCAGAATTATTTTTACGGGTGCAGGGAATGGCCTTACAAGAACGTGAAGCCCGTCGTGTTCGCCGAGGAGTTCTTGGAGAGCGAGGGCGATAATGCCCGTGATGAAGACGATAACTGGGAAGGCATCGACGAGTTCGACTTCTTCTGCTTTGACGGGGAACCCCGGCTGATTTCTTATTGCCACGGGGACAAGAACGATTCTGAGAAGAGGTACAACGATTTCTACGACACTGAGTGGAATCTGCTGCCTTTGGCGATGGGATACGCGAGTTCCGAAGAGACGATCCCTGCCCCGGAGCAGCTCAGCGAGATGCTCGAGCTATCAAGGAAACTGAGTGACGGTGTACCTTTCTTGAGGGTCGACCTCTTCATCTGCAAGGGGCGCGTTCTCGTCGGCGAGCTGACTTTCTACCCGTGGGGCGGGTTTACGCCTTTCAGCCCCGCTGAGGCGGAGAGGACGTTGGGGCAAATGGTTTCTTTGCCCCAACGTGAAAACGAGGAATGATGGCAAACGAAAGCTGCATTCAGTGCGTGCGCATGGATAATCAGCCAGTAAGCGCGCTCCGGCGTTTCTTCATGGAGGTTTAGTATGTCCGACACAAAAGACCTCCGGGCGAGGTCGGCAAGCGCGGCAAAGTGGTCTCTGGCAACCGAGATTATCGCCAAAATCATCTCGCCTATCTCGCAGCTCGTCTTAGCGAGGCTGCTGGCGCCAGAGGCGTTTGGCATGGTGGCGACCGTCACCATGGTAGTGAGCTTTGCCGACATGTTCGCGGACGCCGGGTTCCAGAAGTACCTGGTGCAACACAGCTTCCGAGACAAAAAAGACCTGCATGCCAACGCTAACGTGGCCTTTTGGACGAACTTCGGCATATCGGTGGTCCTGTGGTGTCTCATTGCCATATTCAACGATCCGGTGGCCACCTTCGTGGGCAATCCGTCGCTGGGCTTTCCCTTGGCCGTGGCCTGCCTCTCTCTCCCGTTGACGTCGTTTTCGAGCATTCAGATGGCGTTGTTCCACCGTAATCTCGATTTCAAGTCGCTTATGCCGGTGAGACTGACGTCGACCTTACTTAACTTCGGCTCGACGCTTGTACTGGCGTTTATGGGATTTGGTTACTGGTCACTTATCGTTGGCACTTTGGCGGCGAATATTGTAAATGCAGTGGGGCTGACTCTGCTGTCTGAGTGGAAGCCGCGTTTTTTCTACTCCTTCAACATGCTGAAGGCTATGTTCTCATTCAGCGGATGGACGCTTTTGGAGTCGTTCACCATATGGCTTTCCTCTTGGGCGGGCACCTTTATCGTGGGGCATTTCCTGGGTGCGGCTGAGTTGGGATATTACAAGACGCCAGTCACCTTTGTGAGCGGGTGCTTCGGGATTATCACGAACGCTACGACGCCCATCTTGTTCTCGTCACTTTCGCGCCTTCAGTTTTATCGGGAAGAATACGTTGCTTATCTGCGACGCTTCCAGTTCATGGTGGCATTGTTCCTGTTGCCGTTGTCTGCGGGTATCTTCGTATTCCGCGAGCCTTTGGTGGCCCTGTTGCTCGGCGATCAGTGGGGCGAGGCGACGCTCATGTTCGGGTTGTATGGGCTGGTGCAGGGGCCGATGGTGTTGCTCTCATACTACAGCAGCGAGATGTATCGCTCTCTTGGTAAACCGCGCGTGTCTACGCTTGTGCAGGTGATGTACCTCGTGTTGATGACGCCGCTTATGACCGTGGCGGCTATGCAAGGGTTCGATGCCGTCGTGTGGGCTGATGCGGGATTGAGAATCCTTTTGATTGCTATCAACCAAGTGGTCACATATTTCGTGGTTGGCCTTTCGTTTGGGCGCACTATGTTGTCGCTCAAGGAGCCCATTTTCTGCACATCGATGATGTGCGCATTTGCATGGGTGACGTATGGACTCGCATCTAGCAACTGGCTTGGCGTCGGGTTGGACATTGTAGGGTGCGTCGTTGTCTATTTCGCGATTTGCTTTGCTTTGCCCAAGAGTAGGAGGGTGCTGCTGAAGCTGGTCAAGGGCGGCGGCTTTAAAACGTTTTGAGGTCTGTAATTAACTTGTTGGGAGTTCCATCTCAGGACTTCCTTAAAACGAAAGAGTGGGGTATATATGCAGGATAGAAAAGTCCTCGTCACTGGCGCCGCCGGCTTCATCGGGGCGTTTCTGGTGAAGCGGCTGCTCGAAACCACCGACGACGCGATCATCGGTCTGGACAACGTGAACAGCTACTACGACCCTGGCATCAAGGAGGCTCGCCTGCGAATGCTGGCGGAGGTGGACAAGGCGGGGCGTTTCGCCTTCGTGCGCGGCGACCTGTGCGATGCCGCGTTGATAGAGCGCCTGTTCGCTGAGAACGGCTTCGACGTTGTGGTGAACTTGGCCGCCCAGGCCGGTGTGCGATACTCCATCGAGAACCCCAAGGCCTACATAGACAGCAACCTGGTAGGGTTCTTCAATATATTGGAGGCTTGCAGGCGCCACCCGGTGAAGCATCTTGTCTACGCGAGCTCTTCCTCCGTCTACGGCGGCAACGAGAAAGTGCCTTTCTCGGAGGACGACCGTGTAGACTCTCCGGTGAGCCTGTACGCCGCCACAAAGAAGTCCAACGAGCTAATGGCCGCGGCCTACTCCAAGCTTTACTCCATCCCAGCCACGGGCCTGCGCTTCTTTACGGTGTATGGGCCCATGGGAAGGCCCGACATGGCATACTTCGGCTTCACCGAGAAGTTGCGTCGTGGCGATACGATTAAGATTTTCAACATGGGCGATTGTAAGCGCGACTTTACGTACGTGGACGATATTGTGGAGGGCGTGCGCAGGGTCATGGACGGCGCTCCTGAGGTCAAGATCGGTGTTGATGGTTTGCCAATGGCCGCTCATCGCGTGTATAACATCGGCAATTCGAATCCCGAGAACTTGCTGATCTTCGTTGATACGCTGCAGCGTGTGCTGGTTGAGGAGGGCGTGCTCCCCGCCGATTACGATTTCGAGGCGCATAAGCAGCTCGTTCCTATGCAGCCTGGTGACGTGCCTGTAACCTATGCGGATACTGGCGCCTTGGAGCGCGATTTTGGTTACAAACCCGCAACGCCGCTCGAGGACGGTCTTCGTGAATTCGCGAAGTGGTATCGCGAGTTCTACGGGAATTAGCTGGGTGATAGCAATGTCGAATGTATACAGCAGTGACCGTATTCGCTTTGGGGGGGGGTCTATTCTCTCAAACCATGCTTTGAGGTTTGTTTGGCTACTTCGAAAGTGCCAGAATTCGCACAATCCTTTATGGCATCTTTTTCGAAAGAGGATGGCTTGCAAATATGGTCTCGAGATCGCGCCTGCCACCTCGATTGGCGAAGGCTTGTATCTGGGTCACGCTTTTGGCATTACGGTAAACCCGAATGCCGTTATCGGTCGCAACTGCAATATGCACAAAGGTGTGACAATTGGTCGGGAAAACCGCGGCAAACGAAAAGGTGCGCCTGTTCTTGGCGATTGCGTTTGGCTTGGTGTCAACTCAACTATTGTTGGTGGCGTTCGTTTAGGCAACGACGTTCTCGTTGCACCGAACACTTATGTTAACTGCGACGTACCAAGCCATTCGATTGTGATTGGGCACCCATGCAAAATCATTTCTCGAGATGGGGCAACAGACGAATATATAAACAACAGGGTCTGAATAATAAAATCGGTTTTACATGTCTTATCCAGGATAGAGGGGGGGGGATCGTCTTCGCTAATTACAGCGAGTTAGCGACTCAGTGAGCTTTGGCGCGCTCTGATGCGAGCGGAAGGTGAAGCAAACTGGAACGGGTAGTAGATTCCCAGAAGCTATATGCAACGTGAGTGTCAAAGATAGCGCGTCTTAACGCATAACCCTGCATTCCTCCTTTCACCGACTGGCAAAACGATTTACACCTAATTGTCGACATTACCCACGCGATTTATCTTTGCCCCCGCATCGATCTCGCTAAACTAATAACTGCTGCTACCAGGGCATTTTCTGGTGCACATTCTATTGGCTCCTGCGAAGATCGGAGCGGGTATGTTTGCTGCCGAGTCCCACACCGGCCGTCATCACATCGCGATCGCTGCCATGGCCTGCCTATGCGTTTTGCTGGGCGGGCCTTCTTATGCCGCGGGCGCGGAGAGCCTCATCATCGCGGGCGCGACGTACTGCGAGCCGGGCGCGTCGGGCCCCGGCTGGGCCTGGACCGATGCCGACCACCTGGAGCTTGACGGCTACGCGGGTGGGGCCATCGGCGCCGAGGGCGACCTGGTGCTGACGCTTGCCGGGCAGAACTCCGTGACGGAGTCGCATGCGCCCGATGCGGACATCACGCTGTGCGGTATGGAGGTGTGGGGCAACCTGACGCTTCGCGGCACCGGGACCCTGACGGCGACGGGCTCGCAGTGCGGGATCCACGTTTCGCAGGCGCTCGTGGTGGACGGCTGCACCGTCGATGTCCGGGCGGACGGGGCCGATATTACGGACGAGGCGTTCGCCGGCGTGATCGCAGGCGACATGGCCGTGCGCGGCGGCGGGCGCATCGTTGCCGCGGGCGCCGGGTCCGGAGCGGGCGTGCGCGCCTACGGCGTGTATCTGCAGGACGCGGGCCTTGGCGATGGTGCGGCCGGCTGTCGGCTTTCCGTCGACGCCTCGTGGCTCGATGCGACCGGTGCCGACGGCGGTGTTGCGTGCACGGGCGGGTCGCTTGTGTCTGCGCGGTTCGTGGCGCCTGCGGGAGGGGCCTTCGGTGCCGGCGGCGTGGCGAATGCTTCCGGCGACATGGCGCCGCATGTGGTGATCGAGCCCCAGGGCGCCACGGCGCCGCCGGGGGAGACCGACGGGCGCGAGGTGCCCGGCGGCGCGGGCGAGCCGGCCGGCGGTGCCGGTCCTGCCGGTGGGCAGCCCGGTGCCGGGTCCGCGACGGATCCCGCCCTGAAGCCCGCGGCTGCGACGCCCAAGACGATCACGACAACCAAAACGACCGTGACCAAGACCATGGCGTCCACGCCATCCAAGGCCAAGACTGCTGGCGTCTCCACCGTCACGCTCCCCAAGACCGCCGACGGCAACTGGATCGCCGCCTCCCTGGCGCTATTCCTGCTGGGAACAGCGCTTGTGTTTGTTAACGTCGTGATTGCGGTTCTAGGTAGGCCAAAGCGTAACGGCGATTGACCGAAGTGCCATACACTTTCTAGGTAGGGGCAATTGCAACGTGTATGACGCATAGCAGGGGCGCGCCGGCTATTCAAAGAAGCTCGGAAGCCTCTATGCGTCTGTGCAAAAGCGCGTGAACGAGCTCATCTCTTGAGCCCCCAAGAAATTCGCGAGCGCATCAACTCGGGCGTGGTCACTCTGCTGGCCGCGCCCCTCTGCATCGCGCTGCTGCTGGTTTTACCATTTCTGATTTGGGATAGGCACCTTCGCTAGCTCCATGCAAGTGAATTGTGGTCCCACGTGGATTCTTTGGGCCCGATCGCGAGCGCGGGCCCGAAGGCTGTAGTAGCTGGCCCATGCCTGGCGCGACGGATCGCAGACGCTTTCCTGGCTGCCGCCGTCCCATAGGTGGACACGTCCATGCGCGCCTTGGCCTGGGACGAGGCGCTGGTCTGGGTTACGTGGAAGGTCGTCGCGGTGCCCGCGGGGGCGTCGTTCCACGAGACGGTGAAGGTGACGCCGTTTTGGCTTGCGGTTGCGGAGTGGGCGTAGCCGGTTTGTGACGTGGTGGAGATTGCGGCGGGTGTGGGGTTGGTCTGGGTGCTGAGGGATGGGGCGGGGGTGCCGGTTGCGGCGGTGGTGCCGGTATTGGTGGCGTAAGCGCTTTCCGTGTTGGCTGCGCTGGTGCCGGTGGATGTTGCGGTGCTGTCCTCTACGGTATCTGCTGTCGTGCTTGTGTTGGTGCCGTCTTCGGCCTTGCCTGCGTCGCTGCTCGTTGCGTCGGCTTGCGCCTGCTGCCCGGCGGTTTCTTGAGGCTGCATAGCTTCTGCGATGGCCGCCATAGGCAACGTCGCGCCGACCATGGACGTGCACGCGATCGCGCAGAGCAGGTAGTAAAGGGATCGTTTCATAGCGGAGCCTCTCGGTGAGCAGCCAATAGGGTCCGAAGGCAGCTCCAGGCCAGCACTCCGCACATATTTTGTTGGGGATTATTTTACGGGAACCCCAGTCAACATCAGCGAACTTTCTGGGGAATGTTGGGGAGGGGAGAGGGCTGTGGATCCGCTTTAGTCCTCGGCGGAGCTGTTGCTCGTGTTGGGTTGGCTATACGCGATGCGGTAGCTTCAACATGATGTCGTCTTGCGATTCTTCGAGACTCGACACCGAGACCTTCCAGGAAAAGTCCGTGAGGTTGCTGCCTAGGTTGATTGCGGCTGACGACCGGGCAATAAGCGAGTGTCTCAACATGTTGGTCAAGCAAAATCTTTTGTTAATTTAGAACTGACATTCGATATGAATTCGTTTTGTCAGGCGATAAAGTGCGGAGCCCCATTTGTATTTATGCAGGTCAAAAGGTCTGGCTCTAGGGGGATTTGGTGGCCCGCAAGTTGCCGATTATTTTTACTGAAAAAATTGCCGCATCTACCTGTTAAAACACAACATCTTGTGATCTCGATCAAAAAACAATACAGGATATGGAATGAGTGAAGGGCTAAAATTGAAACAACGTGAAACGTCGTTTCCCCATTACAACTTAATTGTACGGAAGGAGCCGGATGGTATAGCTGTCAAAAATGAGGCCATGTAGATGGTCGGTTTAGTTTCTTTAGGGGCGTGTGCGCCTGTCGGTCAATGGCAGTATGCGCCCCCTTTTGCCCAAATCATTTACAAATAGCTTTTCTTCAGCAACCTGACACTTGCGTGGCAGGACGGTTAAGTTTGCCAAAAATTGCGAAGGATGGCTTTGATTCTTGGAGGTGCGTAATTATTGGTCAGTAACTGTTTTGATGATTTGCTCGGGAAGATCTCTGCTTACGATTTCTTTAACGTGCTCATACCGGGTGCGCTCGTAACATACTCCATAAGCGAGATGCCGTTGGGTTGTTATGTTGACAGCTCCGATTGGCTGGCGTTGTTTGTGATGAGTTATGTTCTCGGCCTCATTGCTTCGCGAATTGGTTCTCTCTGTATTGAGCCGTTGGTTCGCAACCTGAAACCTATCAGAAAACGGGACTATTCTGCCTTTGCGTATGCTCAGAAAAACGACCCAAAGGTCGAGCAACTCTTAATGATTTCAAACATGTATCGCAGCCTGGCGGGGGCCGGTGTCCTGCTCGTCATTATTCTGCTTGCATCATTGTTGCCGGAATCTCATCGGCTTCCAGCGGCGCTGTGCTCTTTTATCGCCTTATTTATTGCCTCCTGGATCAAACAGAAGCGGTATGTAGAAAAGCGAATCAACTTCAATCTTGAGGAACGTGATAAGCATGAGCGAGATTAAGTCCCTGTCCGTTGGCAACGGCGACATGTTTTATGTCAACCACAATTCTGATAACTTCAGCATGATCGATTGCAATATTACCGATGAGCGTAAGTCGGAAATCCTTGATGAGGTCAAAAAGCTCGCAGGGAAAAAGGGCGTCGTTCGTTTTATCAGTACGCACCCGGACCAAGATCATATTCAGGGTATTGAGTATCTTGATGAGCTTAAGCTCATTCCGAATTTTTATTGCGTCGACAATAATGTCTCCAAGTCCACGGAGACCGAGAGTTTTAAAAAGTACAAAGAGCTGAAGGGCTCGCCGTGCGCTTACAAAATATACAAGGGGTGTAAGCGCAAATGGATGAACGTTTCTGATGGTGAGCGCGGTTCTGCTGGGATTAGCGTCCTCTGGCCCGATGTGAATAATGAGACCTTCCGGGATGCTTTGCGGGATGCCGAAAGCGCTGATAAACCCAATAATATTAGTCCTGCGATTGTCTACTCTCTTGAGGAAGGAGTCCGTGCGCTTTGGCTTGGTGACATGGAGAATGACTACACGGTGGCGATTGAAGACGACATCGCACTTTCGCCTGTGGACATTCTTTTTGCGCCGCATCATGGACGGAAGTCCGGTCGCGTTCCTAAGACATGGCTGGATAAGCTGGACCCTCGGTTGATCGTTGTGGGAAAAGCTCCGTCAGACGAGCTTGAGTATTACTCGAATTACAACACTCTGACACAGAACAGCGCTGGCGATATTTTGTTCTGTTGCGAGGCCGGTAAGACTCACGTTTACGTTGGATCTCCTTCTTACAGCGTCAATTTCTTAGACCGAGACCCTAACGCTTCGGTTGTGAAGGGTTCGCTGTATTATTTGGGCTCTTTTGATTGCGGTGATCGCTAGTCCTGCTGTTGCCTCGTTCAATCATGGTCTGTCTGTGCTTTTGCCTTACAGGCCATGATACGACCTTCAGTCTCCTTGAGATAGTGTAGAATGTCGTCCTGATATACAAAAGCTTTTTGGGAGCTTTAAGGGTGACGCTTTCTGTTGGAGAGTGTCGCCCTTTTTTCATGCATGTAATGCGACGTGTTAGCTGAACGCCATTCCGGCAATGGGATGGTCGAGTAAGGACGGTTTGCACCTTGCGCCTGCTTTCATTGATGTAGCAAGCACTTGATTTAGCATACTTAAAGTCTATAATCAAAGAAAAACTCTGATATACCTTTTCAAAACAATGAAAGGAATGTTGAGTAACATGCTTTGCCAGTTCACCTTTAAGAACTATCGGTCCTATCGCGACGAGGCGGAGCTTTCCATGCAGGCGACGCCGATGAAGGAGTTTGAGCGTTCCCTCATAGAGTGTTCTGACGGGCAGAGTTTCCTTCCGGTGGCTGCGGTGTACGGGCCCAATGCCGGCGGCAAGTCTAATCTGCTCGAGGCTCTTGACTACGTTCGTTCGGCGGTGGCCAGGCCGATCAGATTGCTGTCTGCCAGCACTGATGCGCCAGAGGGTAACCGTCCTTCGATACCCCGTTGCTCTGCGTTTGAGTTCGATGACGTGTCTGCTGCCGAGCCCACCGAGTTCGAGCTCTACTATCGCGCGGGTGAGCACGAGTACCGCTATGCCCTGTTCGTGCATGCGGACGAGATCGTGTCCGAAGGCCTGTGGCGGCGAAAATTGGGAGCGTCACGCACGGCGATGCTGTTCGAGCGTGAGGGCGCAGAGGTTGAGCTCGGTCCCACGCTGCGTAAGCTCGTGACGGCTGCGAGATTCAACCCGAGACTGCCGTACCTGTCGTTTCTCTGCATCAACTTTGACGCGCCGGTGGTCAAGGAGGCTGCCAGCTGGTTTCTTGACGGGGTGTTCCTGAACTATAACAGCTCCTATCTGGAGCAGATGCTCGAACAATTGCTCGACGAGGATGACTCACCCGAGGTCACGCGTTTTTTGCGCGCCGTTGACGTGCGTATCGATGGCTTTAGGGTTGAGAAAGCTCCGGAATGGCGGGGCCAGCGCGTCTTCGTGAGGCACGAGGTGGGCGCCAAGGCGTACGAGCTGCGTTTATCCGAGGAATCTGCCGGAACCCAGAAGCTCATGGGGTTGGCTGCGTATCTGATGACAGCGCTTGAGCGTGGTGGCACCGTTGTGGTAGACGAGCTCGATGCCAAACTGCACCCGAAGCTTCTTCGCTATGTGATTCTGCTGTTTAAGGATCCTGAGGTCAACAAGAGTGGCGCGCAGCTCATCTTCTCGTCCCAGGATGTGTCAACCATGCGAAACGATGTGTTCCGCCGTGATGAGATATGGTTCGCTGCGCGCGGCGAGGGGGAGGCGAGCCAACTGTGGTCTCTCGCCGACATCCACGAGGCAAACGGTAATCTGGTAAGCAAGAACGCGGCTTTCGACAAGCAATACCTGTCCGGTCGCTACGGCGCCGATCCGTATCTCACCCGCATCGAGGAGTGGGATTAGCATGGTGGCGAAGAAGTCGAAGGGCTGGCGTAGCGGCAAACGAGAGGGCCGCTCGCGCATGGTTCAGATGACGCGTCATCTTGTAGTGAGCGAGGGCAAGGAGACCGAGCCTCGCTACTTTGAGGGTGTGCGCGCGGCGTTGGGTGCGGCGAACGAGCGTAAGATTGCCATTGTCGTTAAGGGGACCGGCAAACACACACTTGACCTACTTGACTTCGCCGTCGAACACTGTCGCTATGCTCCCGAAACATTCGACCATGTGTGGCTCGTGTATGACAAGGATGACTTTCCTGCGTCCGACTTTGACGCGATGGAGCGCAAATGCGACGAGCTCTCCGATGGTTCGAGGACCTTCCATGCGTTGTGGTCGAACCCCTGCTTCGAGCTGTGGCCGCTTCTGCACTTTCGCTACACGACCGCGCATATGTCCGCGTCCGACTGCCAGCATGCCCTCGCACAGGAGATGTCGAGAGACCTGGGCATCGAGTACCGCAAGAACTTGGACGGGTTGTTCGAGGTGGTGGACGGCAAACGAGGCGAGGCATTGCAGCGTGTTGGGCGCCTCGTCACATACCATAGGGGGCTGGGTAACGTTAAGCCATCTGCGCAAAACCCTGCAACCAAGGTGGGCGAAATTTTCGATGTAATCGGGCCGTATCTGGTTGGCTAGTCGAGTCTGTGGATTGGCTTTCCGGTTAGGGCGATTGGCGGATTGTGATGCGCGATTGCAAATCCGGTGCGTAGGAGAAGTGCGGAGAAAAATCGAAACTCGCCGAGCATAGCCCGATTTCAGGCAACAAAACCGCAGGTCGCGGGTGCCCAAAACTAGGGTCTGGTCGACAGGTCTCGGTTTTTCACCCCACTTCCGAATTGGTTGCTCATTTAGCACTCTCGATGTCCCCACATCCTCTAAAAAAGTTCTTAAAACAGCCTTAAAGGCGTTCCAACTCGCGTTGACAGCGTAAAATACGCATGTTTGACTATGACAGAAGTGGATTTTAGGGGAGGAGCACGCCATGGAGGTGCTGGTTGTTGGCAACACCGCATATGTTGACGATGACTTTTGTGCCAAGGCGTTCCCCGGGGACCACGTTAAGGTCGTCGCTGCCGCGGAAGCGCCCCGCGACGAGTCGTCGCCCCATGCCTCGTGGAAAGAGCTCCTCCAGCACCTGGATCAGGCCTACGAGTTCGACCGCGTGGTCTACCTGTCTAATTACCTTACCCCGCATACCGATACCGTGGGCGAAATCGAGCTGCTGCGCTCGGTCTTTCGTACGTGCGCGGGTCGCCGGGTCCAACTGCTGTATGTAGCGGGGCCCGCGGGTGCCGAGGGTGCCGCCGATGCCGCGGGGCGAACGGGCAAGGGCATTATCGCGCACGCAGCCAACGACCTGTGCCGCTACTACGCTGCTCGCGAGGGCGTTCAGACCAAGATCCTGCGCGTGCCGTTCCTGTATACCGCGTCTGCCGCGCTGGAGGACCCGTTTTTGGTGCCGCTGTTCGACGCATGCTCAACCGGATCGGCCGCTCTGCAGGGCGCGCAGGATGCCGCGTTTCCCCTGCTGTGTGCCGAGGAGCTTTCGGTGCTGGTACGCCGTATCTTCGACAGCTGGGATGGCAACTTTGAGACGCTTGACGTAGCCGATACCTTCCATCACACGGTGGGTGAGGTGGGCGACGCCCTCAAGGCGCTGTTCCCCGGCCTTGCTGTTGCCTATGGCGATTCTGCCGGCTACGCCCTGCCCGCCAGCGACGTCGCTCGCGTGCGCTATGGCTGGTTTCAGCGCTACGACTTGCTGCGCGACCTCTCGACCATTCAGGCTCGCTGGGATGCTGGCCGTGCAAAGAAGGCCAATCCCTTGCGCGCGGCCATCGACCGCATTCAAATGCGCACGCTGCCTGTCAAATGCCTGGAGACGGCAGCCGCCTGGGTGCTCTTTGAAGTGCTGGAGCGCTTGTTCTCCCAATCGACCCAGCTCAACGTGCTCGATTATCGCCTGCTCTACGTGGTGCTCATCGGCACGCTGTATGGCTTGGACTTTGGCCTGGTTGCGGCGCTGCTGGCGTCGGTGGATTTGGCTGCGAGTTACTTTACTTTGTACGGCTATACCTTCCAGGGCCTGTTCTATGAGCCGTCCAACTGGCTGCCGTTTATCGCGTACTTTGTGGTGGGTGCCGTGTGCGGCTATGTGCAGCTGCGTAACAGCGAGGCCATTAGGGCGGAGCGCGATCAAAACGAGCTCGTGCGCAACCGCAATACGTTCCTCACGCAGCTCTACCACGATGCCATCGAGGACAAGCGCACATACAAGCGCCAGATTGTGGGGCGTCAGGATAGCTTTGGCAAGATCTTTGCCGTGACGCAAGAGCTCGACGTGCTCAACCCACGCGACATCTATCGCAAGTGCTGCGAGCTTCTGGGCGAGATCCTCGAGAACGATTCGGTGGCGATCTACCATGTTTCGGGCGGAGCATTTGCACGCCTGGTGGCAGCAAGTCCCGCGATTGCCGAAGATGCCGCACGCTCGCTCACGCTTGAACAGCTTGCACCTCTTTTGGGCGACGGGGGTCGTTCGAATCTGTGGGTGAACCGCGAGCTGACGCCGGGGCTTCCCATGTTTGGATACACGATCGAGCGCGATGGGGCACCCGCCGTGTTGATCTTTGTGCGTAGTGCGGCCGAAAACCAAATGACGCTCTATTACCAAAACCTGTTCCGCATCTTGTGCGGCCTGGTCGAAAGCGCGCTGGGCCGTGCCTTTGACTATGAGGCGGTGGCACAGGATAAACGCTGCGTTGACGGCACTTGCGTGCTCAAACAGGCTGCCTTTGGCCAAGAGCTCGCGGCCGAGCAGGCGCTGGCAGATGGCAAGATGGGCAGCTTTTTGCTCCTGCGCGTGGTACCGGGCATGGAGCCTGTCGGCGAGCTGGTGGGCGCAATTGGGTCGGCAATCCGCGAGAGCGATGCGGCGGGCTTGGTCGACGGCGACGTGCTTTACCTGCTTATGCGCCAGGCAAAGGCGTGCGATCTGCCCATTATCCGCGAGCGCCTGAGTGCAAAGCAGCTTGCGGTGGAGCCCGTCGACGGCGAGGACATCGTGGCGCTGCTGCGGCATATTGCTGACACCGGTGACGGTGAGGGGGGTGCCGCTTGATCTCGCTTGTCGTTGCCGCCGTCTTGCTGCTGATTCATGCGCTGGTTTGCCTGGTGCTGTGGACGCTTATGAAGTTGGGCCTGCTGCCGGTGCGCGGGCATATGCTGGCTGTGATAGTGCTGGTGCCGCTGTGGGGCCCGTTGCTGGTGGTTCTGCTATCGGTCCGCGGAACGGCGTTTGGCGAGGGGCTGAAAGAGTCTGCGCTGGAGTCGCTGCGCTTCAACGACGACCTGCATCGTAGTATGTCGGTACCGAGTGGTGAGGACGATGCAGGCGTAGTGCCGCTCGAGGAGGCGCTCATCATCAACGACCCGGCAGAACGGCGCCGCCTAATGCTCTCCATGCTCACCGAGGAGCCCGACGCGTACCTGGCGCAGCTGCAGGCGGCTAAGCTTAACGACGACGTTGAGGTGGCTCACTATGCCGCGACGGCGGTGGTGCAGATCTCCAAGGAGTCCGACCTTAAACTGCAGCAGCTGGAGCGTGCCTTTAAGACGGACCCGAGCGCGCAAAACCTCATCGAATACTGTGATTTTCTTGGTGAATACTTGGGCTCGGGCCTGGCCGAGGGGCGCGTGGCTCAGATTCAGCGCCAACAGTACGCGCGTTTGCTTGCGCGTCGCTGCGAGCGCGAGGACACCCTTGAGCTTCGCATTCGATACGCGACGGCGCTGGCAGATGTCGGACAGATCGACGAGGCGCAGGCCGTGACCGACCAGCTGGTGCTCGATGTGCCCGAGGAGCAGGAGGTTTGGATGCTTTGTCTGCGCCTTGCGGTGATGCGCCGCGACGGTGACGAGGTCCACCGCGTGATCGATGCGATTGACAAACAGCATGTATACTTGAGCGCCGCCAACCGCGAGGAACTGGCGTTTTGGCGCAACGGAGAGGAGGCCCGATGAGCGTGGTACAGCATATCCGCGACCGTGCGGGCCATTTTCGCTGGATGGGGCTGCTTGTGGTGTGGGCGGTCTTTATTGCCATGGCGGCCGTGCTGCTGGTGGAGCGCGCCGGCGTGCAGTACAGTGCGGGCCAGCATAAGCTGGGGATGCTTGCCGCCAACGATGCGGTTCCGGCCTCCTCGGCAATATTTGGCCAAAAGCCCACGTGCCTGGTCATTACCGATTCCGATCAAGCTGGCGTCGAGGACGTAAAGGAGCAGTTCGACCAGATTCTGCTCGACATGAAGATCGCGCACCGCGACGTGGACCTTGCGCTGGACGGCGCGGATGCCATTCCCTCGCTGACCTCCTACGATCGCGTGGTTTTGCTCATGCCGTCGCTCGATGGGCTCGGTACGCACCTGAGCGACATTATGAGTTGGGTGAGTGCCGGCGGTTCGCTTATGCTCGCCATGCCTCCGGATAACTCGGGCTATCTGCAAGTGATTGCTCCCAAGCTTGGCATTGAATCTGCCGGATATGACTATGTAAAAGCCGAAAGCATTGTGCCGAGCGAGGACTTTATGCTGGGCGGGGGAGAGCGCTACGAGCTCTCGGACCCCTTTGATTCGTCGCTTTCGGTTTCGCTGCGCGAGACGGCTCGTGTGTGGGCTAAGACCGGCGATGCGGGCGCCCCGCTCATTTGGTCGAATGACTGCGGTAGCGGTCGCACCGTGGTGTGCAATATCGGTATCTATGACAAGGTCATGCGCGGTTTTTACGCCGCGGCGATCAGCCTGCTGGGCGATGCCACGGCCTACCCCGTCATCAACAGCGCCGTCTTCTATCTGGACGACTCTCCCAGCCCCGTGCCCTCGGGCGACGGCACCTATATCAAGCGCGACTACGGGCTTTCTATCGCCGACTTTTATGCCAAGGTCTGGTGGCCCGATCTGCAAAAGCTCGCGCAAAAATATGGCGTTCGCTTTACCGGCGTGATGATCGAAAACTACGAGGACGCGGTCAACCAGACCGAGCCCGCGCGCCAGGCCGATACCACGCAGTTCCGCTACTTTGGCGGCATGCTGCTGCAGATGGGCGGAGAGCTGGGTTTCCACGGCTACAACCATCAGCCGCTGGCGCTCTGGGATACCGACTATGGCACACTGTACGACTACAAGACGTGGAAGAACAAGGAGGCGCTCGTCGCTTCGCTCAACGAACTTATCGCGTTTCAGGACGAGGTCCTGCCCAATGCTCATGGCTCGGTTTACGTGCCGCCGTCGAATATCCTTTCGGCCCGCGCGCGCAAGCTGATCGCCACCGATGTTCCGCGAATTAAGACCATTGCCAGTACGTATTTTGAGGATGGCACCGATCTGCCCTACGTGCAGGAGTTTGGCGTGGCGAGCGATGGCATTGTGGAGCAGCCACGTATTGTCTCGGGCGGCATGGTCGACGATTCCTATATGCGCCTGGCAGCCGTGTCCGAGCTAAACATGCACTATGTGAGCACGCATTTTATGCACCCGGACGACCTGCTCGATCCCGATCGCGGCGCCAAGGAGGGCTGGGAGGTCTACAAGGGCGGCCTGACCGACTACCTGGACTGGCTTAGCAAGTCTGCGCCCGACCTGCGGCGTCAGACCGGCTCGGAATGCTCGGGCGCCATCCAGCGCTTTTCGTCCGTGACGGTGAGCGTGGATACCAGTGCGGATGCCTGGACGCTCAGCCTGGGCAATTTCCACGACGAGGCGTGGCTCATGTTCCGCGCCAACAACGGTGAGCCGGGTGCAGTCACGGGTGGCGAGATTACGCATCTGACGGGCGACCTGTACCTGGTCAAAGCCACGGACAAGACGGTGACCATTGCACGCAAGGAGGGTGGCGACAAATGAGAATCTGCTTGGTACTCGAGGGTTGCTACCCCTATGTGCACGGCGGCGTATCTACCTGGATGCATGGCTATATCCAGGCCATGCCCGAGCACGAGTTTGTGCTGTGGGTGATCGGCGCGCATGCTGCCGACCGCGGCAAGTTTGTCTACGAGCTGCCCGGCAACGTGGTCGAGGTGCACGAGGTGTTCCTGGACGATGCTCTGCGGCTTTCGGGCGAGCAACATGAAGCCAGTTTTAACGACCGCGAGCGCGAGGCGCTACGCCGCCTGGTGTCGCTCTCCAATCCGGACTGGGACGTGCTGTTCGGTATCTTTCAGCGCCGTCGCGTGCATCCGCTCTCGTTTTTGCAGAGCCGAACGTTTATGGACATCTTCCGCGACGTGTGCCTGGCCGAGTACCCCTACACGCCCTTTGCCGATGCATTCCACACCATGCGCTCCATGTTGCTTCCCGTGCTCTACCTGTTGGGCAGCGAGGTGCCGGTGGCCGATGTGTACCATGCCATCTCGACCGGCTACGGTGGCCTGCTCGCCTGCCTGGGCTCAAGCGTTCACCATGCGCCGGTGCTGCTGACCGAGCATGGCATCTATACCCGCGAGCGCGAGGAAGAGATCATTCGCGCTGACTGGGTGGTGCCGTCGTTTAAGGATCGCTGGATTCGCTTTTTCTACCTGCTTTCGGAGGAGATCTACCGCCGCGCCTTCCGCGTGACGAGTTTGTTCCATAACGCCCGCAAGACGCAGATCGATATGGGCTGCGATGCGGGTAAATGCCTGGTCATCCCCAACGGCATCCAGTTCGACCGCTTTAAGGACATTCCCGTAAAGCCCGATGACGGCTGGGTGGACATTGGCGCGGTGGTGCGCCTGGCGCCCATCAAGGATGTCAAGACCATGATTTATGCCTTCTTTGAGCTGCACGAGCGCCTGCCCAAGGTGCGCCTGCACATCATGGGCGGCGTGGACGACGAGGAGTACGGCGCCGAGTGCCATGCGCTGGTCGATACCCTGGGCGTGCGCGACCTGATCTTTACCGGTCGCGTCAACGTGGTCGAGTACATGGAAAAGCTTGACTTTACCATTTTAACGA
>CALBOJ010000078.1 GCA_937896835.1 uncultured Collinsella sp. | reverse complement strand
ACCGGATGAAGATACGTGCGACGGGGGCGAGGCGAATGGCTGAGCGGTATCGATACGCGGGTTCAACGGTATCACATTGGCCACATAGATTTTTAACTTGCATTTCTACCCGCCCTTTTCGTAGAGTCGCCGATACGTGCTTAGCGCACCCTCGGCGCGTCCGGCAGGCTTTGCGAAATGGGATCCAGGAGACTTCGGCGCAGCATCATCTTGCGGAATGCTTCTAATGAGCCTCCCATCCTTCAAAAACAGAATCTCATCGCACAGCCTATCGACCGAATCCAAGATGTGGGATGACATGATGATGCACGTACCAGAATCGGCCAGCTTCCTGAGAATCTCGGAATGCAAGTCCACCCTGCTGGGGTCGAGCGCGTTCATGGGCTCATCTAATAGAAGGTACCGCGCGCCCGTCGCATACGCAATCGCCAGGGTAAGCTGCTGCTTCATGCCCTGGCTCAGAGTGCGGATCCTCATCTTCGCGAACTCGCCTATCTGCGTTTGTTCCACTATCTCTTCGATATCGCGAGCATGCGGCCACATATCGCAAACCATCTTGAGGTGATCTTCCGCACGCAATCCGGGATACAGCAGCGTCCCCTCACCAGGTGCATAGAAGATCATAGAACGGACCTCTCTCGCACCCGTACCCTGCACCTCATCCAGAACGATGCTCCCGTCCACGCGAGGACCCGGCAAACCTGCCATCGCACGCAGCAACGTCGTCTTTCCATGCCCGTTCGGAGCGACGAGACCGTAGACCGTACCCGGGGCAAACTCAGCGTTCACCGAATCTACGAGCACCTTCTTTCCATAAGAGATCGTCAGCGTTTGAAGGTCAATCATCGAGATCATCCCCTTTCGATCTTTGGAACACTCAGGCGCACCATCAACGGAGATACGGCGCCCAAGACCACCAGCAGAGCGCCCGATGCGCCGACGACCTCTCCAAAAGGCATCGCGTTCGTCCCTCGCCCAAGGAACCCAATCGTCCCCACCTGGGAAGCGGGATCAAACGAGGCGAATGGAGCCAGCAGCGCGACGCCCATGCCCACGCTTTCAACATGAGCGCTCAACGAACCCAACACCAAGAGAACCGCGCAAACCATTCCGGTGACAACGGAGTTGCGGCTAATCGCTGCTGTCAACGCAGCGACGACGGAAATCACGCCGTATGCCATGACCAGCAACGGAATACTGCACAACACCGCCTCCCCCACCGTGGACGTTGTCGAAGCTCCCGCCCGAATGAGAGCGACGGGATACTCCGATCCACCCGCACCGTTCTTAATCACGGACACAACGACAGCGGGAACCATCGACACCAAAAGCAGCACCAAGCCAAGCAGGAGAGCCAGCGCAACAGCCGTCAGAAAACGCACATGCGCTGTTGCGGGGATCTGGAGAACCAGAAGGGAACGACACTGCAGGTGGGTGCACGCGAGCGATGTGACAACCACGGGCAACAGCAAAAATAAGGAGGGAAGCGCTGCCTGGAGATACGAAAGGAGGATTAATGGGGGCATCTTCGTACTTAACTCGTAAACCTTGGGGTCCGGCAAGCTCGCGATCGACTCAAGCAGAAGGGCGCGCGCCTCCGCACGAGAAGGAGTCTCCGGCTCGATTCCGATCGATTGCAGGAGAGTCGCATCTGCCGCGCCCAGCTCACCTCGAGCGCGCTCGTACGTCGCAAGGCTTCGAAACCCCTCCGCAGGCATAGGCGCGTACACGAAACCCGAAAGAGCATCCCGCATGTCTTCCAGGGCCGCTTTGCCCTCGACGTCCATATTCGCAGCGTTCTGCTCTAGATACCGATCTATTGAACGGAGCTCTCCATCCCTATACCGAACAGCGGAAACGTTATCAGCGTCAGGAAACATCTCGACCAGAGCCGGGGCCAGCATCGTCGTCGACATTGCAATCGCGCATACGGCGAGGGTAGGAGAACGCAGGAGCAGTTTCCCCATCGTTCTTACGTATGCAACGGCGAAGGCACAAGCGCTCGAACGAGTTGCCGTTCTCGATGCAGTGAAGGAACCTCTCTCAAGACAAATCGGGGATATCGGGCACGCGCAGCCGCTCTTTCCAGCAACGCAAAGCAGGCTAATTGCCAGCACCTCGATCCCGATTGCGCATACGAGGGCAATCGCGCCACGCTCGAAGCAAAGTCCAGGCAGATTCACTATCTGCGTTGTCGGGTACGGGCTATAGGCGCCGACGGTCAACTCAGTGTTCGCATACGTAAGGGGATTCAACAGGGCGAACTCACGTAAAGCGATGGATCTTCCGTAATACCCGGGAACCATCGTCACCCCCATCAGGGCACATACGAACACGATTCCAAGCGTAGGGTTATTGGCAATCTTCACGGCAAGGTGAACGACAAGCGAGATGAACGCTGCCACCAAGAATTGCAAGATGGCCGTCTGCGCGAACACCAGCCAAGCCGGTTTGATAACCGGAGTCGCATATTGAATGTAGCCTATCGGATAGAACGGCGAGCCCGGGCCATTCTTCACAAGCGCGGCGATTATCCCTGGAAGATTGATGGCGAGGACGGCAAGCATTGCAAAAACACTCGCCCATACGCTCGATGCAACAAGTCTACCCAGCTCGCCCATCGGTGCCTGGATGATGAGCTTTTCACGTTTGTTAAGACGCGCGGCAAGGAACGAGACGGCAACGGCCGTTGCGACCCATAGCAAGTACTCCTTCGATCCGTCATAATAGGTGTACTCTCCATCCGATATCTGCAGAAACGGAAGTAGGGGAGAGAGCGGTGCCAAGATAAGACGTCCCGCGGCAAGAGGGTACAGAAGCGCGGGCATGCTTGATGAAGAGGTACAGACACCGTCCTCCCCCGCATTCACAAGCGCATCCGCATAGGATGCTGACAATTCCTGCTCAACACGGGTTATTCCCGACTCGAGGTATTCGACCCGTCCGTCGATGCCAGCCGCGCTCCTGAAGACGGGCAGAGCACAAAGAACCATCAACGCAACAACGACAACACAGAGCGACCTGGAGGAGAGAAGCGACCTAAAGATCGCCTTCGAGATTTTGAGCATATTCATCGCCAACCTTAACCTCATCCAGTCGGAACAGAAGGGCCGAACAAAATGCTCGGCCCTTCCTCGCATCTAGTAGGTGCTATAGACAAATTGCCATTTATCAGTTGTGCCAAGAACACCACAGGAGCACATTGCAGCGAGGCGGGATTCCCTATGATGCGCGGATCGGCGATAGCCATTTCGGTAGGAAATCGTCTTGTAAGAGATGTTGAACATCGAGATGCTGTGCCCGCTTACGCCGCGAGGACAGCTGTAGCTCCAGTAGGTATCGACGACGTCGTCCGTATACCCGAGGGGCTCAACGAGGGCACACTGGCTGCTCTCATGGGAAGGAGGCATCGGGGTATCCGCAAAAGCGGGGGCTCCCGGCAGCAACAAACAAAGAGCGAGGCCGAGGAAAACCAAGAGCTTACACGACTTAACAGTACTGAACATAATCCTCTCCAATCTAGAGGGGTTTCGGTTGCAGTATGCTGTGATTACTTGCCGGCAAAGTCAATTTAACATAAACTGTTAAAAAGTAACCTGAGTTTTTTAAATTCTTCGGAGGTTATTATGAGTTCCGACAATCGCACTCCCCGGCTTCATTCCTTCCGCATCGCATGTGCGATAGCCTCTGCGACCCTTTGCGCCACCGCCATCGCACAAGTGGCGTTCTCCTTAAAGCCAGCAATCGAAGTGCTCGACAACCCTGTAATTGCAGACTCCCCCGCGTATCCAGCCCTTGCGATCTCGACATTGGTCCCTGCCGTCATCGGTATCGCTACGACCATCCTCAGCGCCGTTCTCGTGTGGACGATCAAGAGCGGAGACCCCTTCAAGAAAGGGTCTGCGACATGCTTGAAGGTGCTCGGCATTCTCTTCGTTGTTCAAGCTGCCACCAGCCTCTACGCCGGCTCACTCAAAACCTCCGTTTCGATGTTTGGCGGCGAGGGGGCCGTCGGCGCCCAAGAGATCGCTTCATCATTCGATTGGACCTCTCTGGTTCTCGGCATCGTCCTGTTCATGCTTTCCCAGCTCTTCTTGTACGCCCGAGAGCTGTACCTCGACTCCGACGAGATTGCGTAAGGAAACGCCATGCCCGTAATTGTTCGCCTCGACAAGATCATGGCCGAGCGAAAGATTTCCTCGAACGAACTTGCCGAAAGGATTGGAACCACGCCCGTGAACCTGTCCCGTATTAAAAAAGGGCATATTCGCGGCATTCGCTTCAACACACTCGAGCAGCTATGCCTCGCCCTTCGTTGCCAACCCGGAGACCTTCTCGAAGTCATGAGCGAAGAGGATGCCCGAAAGGAGTTCGGACTCGATTGGTCCGCCGAGGATTAGAGGGCGGTCGTACTCGCCCTGCACACGGGGATGCGAATCGGCGAGGTCTGCGGCCTTCGGTGGTGCGATGTGGATTTCGAGACGGGCCTGATCTCGATCAGACACTCGGTGGCGTACGCGAAGGGAATGGGTTCGTTCATCAAGGACACCAAGACCCATGACGCCAGGGGTATCCCCATCGACCCGGTCGGCCTACTCCCCTTCCTGAAGGAGACCCACGAGATCGACTGCGGAAAGCTGCGCTTGCGCGGCCTTACCGGGGCGGTCGAGATCGGGGACTGCTACATCCTGTCGGAGCCGGGCGCGACCTTCGCGACGACAAGCTATATCCGCAGGGCGTTCAAGACGTTCTCGGAGACCAACGGCCTCATGGGCACCAACGATGAGCTGATCACGTTCCACGGCCTTCGCCACACGTTCGCAACGCAGTGGATCCGCCAAGGCGGCGATATCAAGGCGCTCCAATCGATCCTCGGCCACAAGGACGCCATGGCGACGCTCAACGTCTACGCCGACATCGAGCCCATCTCCAAAATCCATAACATGCTGCGCGCCACGCCGTGCCTTTGGCGCGGGCACCTCGGGCCGAGGGTCGATCCGGGTCCAATGTTCCAACAGAGGATCCAGGAGTCCATCGAGACGCTCCAGGCGTTCGGCTACGGCATCACCGAGCCGGACGACCGAAATATCGCCATACGCGACGTGAAGACGAACAGTTGGCTCTAGCTCACCGAGTACGCGGCAGTGCTGGGCCCATCCCAACTGAGGTCACGGTGGTCCGATAGGGGCGCCGCCCGCGGCATGCGCCGCGGAGCGGTATCCCCTACCGAAGGGCGGGGATGCCCTCCGCTTCCAGTTCGGAATCAGCCGTCGGAGGCGTTCGGCTGACTGCGGGAACGGCCTGTCCGCTCAATGTGTTCGGCTGAGATCGGAAATCAACCCAACACGAGCCGGACACGCGCCAGACGGCTCTTCCCCGTGCGGCCTTCCCCCTTACGCTCATGTTGCAGGCATGTAACGCCGCAGCGAGCGCGCCTTTTTTGCGCCAGACAGGTACAATGATGAACACTGTACCGTAGCGGAGCGCCCCGCGCGCGCCGCAATCACGCGAAAGGGTTTCCCATGGCCGAGATCTCGTCCTCCCGTATCGTCATCACCGTCCTTGGCAAGAACCGCCCCGGCATCGTCGCCGGCGTCACCCGCGTTCTGGGCGAGGCCAACGTCGACATCCGCGACATCACGCAGTCCATTATCGAGGACATCTTCACCATGACCATGCTGGCCGACACCGCCGAGTCCAAGCTCGACTTTGCCGAGCTGCAGAAGGCCCTGGCCGAGGCCGGCGAGCTTTCGGGCGTCAACGTGTCCATCCAGCGCGAGGACGTCTTTAACTTTATGTACCGCCTGTAGCGAACAGGCTGCGTGGAGACGGCCCAACGTGCGCCCAGGCGCAACGTCACCACATGGCCCGGAGAGGAGCGCACATGGCCTACGACGCCAAGAAAATCTACTACCGCTTCGACGACCACCTGAGCCGTCTGGTCTTGGATTACGAAGCAAGCCGCCAGATTTCGTCTGAGAGCGAAAACCTCTACCACGGCCTGCCGACCGACCCTTATGACGAGGGCCTGTTTGTTGAGCACAATGTCAAGCGCGGCCTGCGCAATGCCGACGGCTCGGGCGTGGTCGCGGGCCTCACTCGCATCTCGGATGTGCACGGCTACAACAAGGTCGACGGAAAGGTCGTGCCCGATCAGGGCAAGCTCACGCTTCGCGGCTACAGCATCGAGGATCTGGTCAACAATGCCCAGGCCGAGAATCGCTACGGCTACGAGGAAGTCGCCTATCTGCTTATCACGGGTTCGCTACCCAACAAGGAAGAGCTCGACGGCTTTTGCGAGCGCCTGGGCGCCTTTAGACATCTGAGCGACGAGTACGTCAAAGAGTTCCCTATGACCACGGTGTCGTCGAGCATCATGAACGTGCTCCAGCGCGCCGTGCTGCTGCTCTACGCCTTCGATGCCGAACCAGACGTGATCACGCCCGAGCACGAAATCGACGTCGCCATTTCCATGCTCGCACGTCTCCCGCGCATCGCCGCCTTCGCACACATGGCCTCGATCGCCAAGCTTCGCGGCTCCGAGGTTCACGTGCCGCACCCCACGCCCGGTCTCTCCACCGCCGAGACCATCCTACAGGTCCTGCGCGGCGGCATGGCATTCACCCGCGATGAGGCGATGCTGCTCGACGTTATGCTCATGCTGCATGCCGAGCACGGCGGCGGCAACAACTCCACCTTCGCTTGCCGCGTGCTGTCGTCTTCGGCCACCGACCCGTATTCCGCCTACGCCGCGGCTATCGGCTCGCTCAAGGGCCCGCGCCACGGCGGCGCCAACGCCAAGGTTGTCTCCATGCACGAGGGCATCCGCGCGCAT
>CALBOJ010000077.1 GCA_937896835.1 uncultured Collinsella sp. | reverse complement strand
CGTATTACTATGTGCGCGGCAACGGCACCAAGAATCTGGACCGTTTTCGCGTGCGCACGCCGACGTCGCAAAATCTGGCGGGTCTGACGCATGCGCTGCAGGGCGTGCTCATTGCCAACGTGCCCATGATTATCCTGACCATCGACCCCTGCATTAGCTGCACGGAAAGGTAGGCGCGGCATGAGTTTGCTGACATTTGCCAAGACGGCCTTGGGTTCTATGGTCAAGCAGCCGGTAACGGTGTGCTATCCGCAGGAGAAGCTCGCGGCACCCGAGCGCCTGCGTGGGCACATCGTTAACGACATGGACGTGTGCATTTGCTGCGGCATGTGCGCGCGCCGCTGCCCGGCGGGCGCGCTCGCGGTCGATCGCAAGGGAGGAACGTGGTCGATTGACCCGTATGCCTGCGTGGTATGCGGCGAGTGCATCGAGAGCTGCCCCAAACACTGCCTGACTATGGACACCGCCCGTACTCCGGTTGCGGCGGACAAGACTCCCACAGTAGAAACCAAACCGGAATAGCGCTGGAATAGAACTGGAATAGGGGCCGGTGGGGCAAAAATGCCCCACCGGCCCCGCGCGTGAACGCGTGTGCGGGCCGCCACGCGACCCGTCCAGCCCGAAAATGACCCGCCTGCCACGAAATGGGCCCATTTACTACTTTTGGGCGCCAATCCCCAACCACGGCAAAAAATGTGAAAACAAAACCGCAGGTAGAACGCCTGCGGTTTTCCGGAAAACGGGGGTATGGTCGGGGGTATCGAGTCAAACGTAGTAGATGGGCAGGTTTCGTGGCGAGCGGTTCCAGCTGATCCCTTGGGAACGGAGGAAAACGGATCATTTTGGTCTCGCGAGGCTTGCGGAGGCGCTCGTGCAGGGCCGCCCGAACAAAACTATGCCGGTTTACTACGATGAACTCGACATTCCCGACCATGACTGCATTTTTCTAAATATCGCAAGCGTTCTACCTGCGGTTTTGGAAGCGCGCAATTTGCCGTGGTCGAAGGTGGGCGATTCATCGTAGTAAACCGACATAGTTTTGAAATGGCATTAAATCGATAGCAGCCATTTTGCTATGCCGGGGTGGTCGGTTGTTGGGTAATTACCCTCGCAGGTAGGCGATGGCGATCTGCGTGCGGTTGCGTAGGCCCATTTTGGCAAGGATCGAGCTGATGTGGTTGCGCACCGTGCCTTCGCCCATGTAAGCGGCGGCGGCAATCTCCTTGTTATCGAGGCCGCGGGCGATGAGCTCGGCGACTTCGAACTCACGGTCGGTCAGGCTGGCAAAGGCGGCGGGTCGGCGAGGCGTGCTGGCATCGGCGCCTGTCCCGTCAAAATCGATGTCCTCGATCGCCTTGCCCTCGAGCACGCGTTTGCCGTCCATGACCTGCGCCAACGCCGGTGGAATAGCGGCGACATCGGTTTTGATCAGGTAGCCGCGGGCGCCCAGCTTGAGCGCCGACACAATGTACTCGTCATCCGAGAATGTTGTCAGAAACACCACGCGCGCCGCAGGGTCGCGCTCGAGGATCTCGCGCGCCGCCGATAGGCCGTCGCGTCCCGGCATCTGAATGTCGAGCAGTGCAATATCGGGTGCGTGTTCGGCATAGAGCGAAACCGCGTCGTTGCCGTTGGCGCCGGTGCCCACTACCTCGATCTGCGGCTGGGCGCCCAGGATAATCTTGAGCGAATCGACCACTAGGCGGTCGTCGTCGACAACAATGAGCCTCATCGGGCCTCATCTCCTTGCTGTTTGGGGACGGTGGCAAACACGCGCCAGCCGCCGACGCCGGCGCGCGGGCCGGCGGTGAAGGTGCCGCCAAGCGCCTCGACGCGCTCGCGCATGGAGCCGAGCCCCATGCCCTCGGCGGCGCCGCGACCGCCCGTCTGGGTCCCGCCCATGCCATCGTCGGTAACGATGAGCTGGTAAAACGATGGATGCTCCATGCATCGCACAGCAACGTTTTGCGCGCGGGCGTGGCGCATGGTGTTGGATAGCGCCTCGCGCAGGACCGCCGCAAAGCAGTTGGCGACGTTTGCGGGCGCATGTTCGGTCATAACTTCAAGCTCAATCTGCGGGCCGCCGTCCGAGCGTGCGCCTTCAACAATGCGTTCGAGCTGCACGGAAAGATCGACGGCGTTGTCGTTGAGCGCGTGGACGCTGGTGCGCACAAGCTGGAGCGCCTCGTCAACGGTGTGCTTGACGTCGGCGAAATCGGCGGCGACGCCGGGTTCATCGGCGTGGACTATGCACAGGGCCTCGGTCTGCAGCGAGGTACGCGTGAGCTGGTGCCCGACGTTATCGTGGATCTCGCGCGCGATGCGGGCGCGTTCGGCGAGCGTCGCGAGCTCGACTTCGTAGTCCTGGCGATCGGCAAGATCGCGGTTGCGCGCTTCGAGCGCGAGGGCTCGTTCCTGCAGCTCGTCGCGGGTGCGGCGCATGCGCTGCTGCTCGCGTTCCAACTGGGCGGTGCGCAGCGATAGCAAGGTAGCGGCAACCGAAAGGATGGCAGTCAGCAGGAGCGTTCGGGCGGTGAGCGCGTCGGTGCGAAGGTCCGCGACAAGCGCAAAGACAAAGGTGGCGCCAATGCCCAGCGCGGCCCAGGCGTGCTCACGGCGCACCCGCCGCGCGATGTCATAGAGGGCGAGAGGCGCAAACGGCACAAACGGCGGCACGAAGACAGCCGCGATGATGTAAGCGCAGCTCGCGGTCTCGCTCGCGCGCCGGGCGCTTTTCCCCTGCGCGAGCTCAGCCAGCGAGGTGGCAATAACGCCAAGGCAAAACGCCGCGACCAGGCGAGCGTCCACAGCAAGGCCCAGAGCGGCTGCGATACAGCACGCCAGCACAATCGATTTGTCGAAAAGCCTGTTCATACGGGTATTGTACGCGAAGCCGCGCGTGGTGGAGGGGCCGCCCGGGGCAACCGTGACATTCCTCCCGCGCGGCAAATCGGCGTCGATCGCTCGCGCGAGCGGGGGTTTCGCCTCCGCCCCCCTCACTCGTGACAAAGCTCACTGGTGCGCGCCGCCCGCTCCTGCGATGATGAAATCGTACCGGGCCACGACCAACAGAAGGGCCGCCTCATGACAGACATCGTCCATGTCGAAAACCTCGTCAAGCGCTATGACGATCTTATTGCGCTCGACCACTTTAACCTGAGCATCGCCCCCGGCGAGATCTTTGGCCTGCTGGGCCCCAACGGCTCGGGCAAGACCACGTCCATCAACTGTATCCTGCAGCTGCTCGCCTACGACAAAGGCACCATCGAGCTGTTCGGCGAGCCCATGACGCCCGCCCGCTACGACCTCAAGCGCCGCATCGGCGTGGTGCCGCAGCAGGTGGCGGTGTTTGACGAGCTCACGGTGCGCGAGAACATCGACTATTTCTGCAGCCTCTACGTTAACGACCGCAAGCGCCGCCGCGCACTGGTGGACGAGGCGATCGACTTTGTCGGGCTGGGCGACTTTACCAAGTTTCGTCCCGGCAAGCTTTCGGGCGGACTGGCGCGCCGCCTCAACATTGCCTGCGGCATCGCACACAAGCCCGAGCTCATCTTCTTTGACGAGCCCACGGTGGCGGTCGACCCCCAGAGCCGCAACGCCATCCTGGAGGGCATCTGCCGCCTGCGCGACGAGGGCGCTACGGTGGTGTATACCAGCCATTACATGGAGGAGGTCGAGCAGATCTGCAGCCGCATCATGATCATGGACGGCGGCCGCGTGCTGGCGCAGGGCACCAACGACGAGCTTAAGCGCATGATCCAGATGGGCGAGCGCGTGACTGTTGAGGTCGGTGCCGTCGAGGCCGCCACGGTCGAGCGACTGCGCGCCCTCGAGCACGTGCTTTCGGTCGAGCTGTCCGGCGGCGAGCTCGTCTGCACCTGCGAGGCGAGCCCGCACAATCTGGTCGACATCCTCGACACGCTGCGTGCTGCCGACGTGGCGCTCGGCCGCGTGTGGAGCGAGCCGCCGACTCTCAACGACGTGTTCCTCGAGATCACCGGCCGCGAGCTGCGCGACTAGGGGGCGGCCATGTTCAACACCATCATCACCACGCTCAAGACGCTATTGCGTCGACCGAGTACATGGGTTTGGGGCGCGATCTTTCCCATTGCGCTTTCAACGATGTTCATGTTTATGTTTGCGAACCTCAGCTCCGACGGCAAGGTCGACCCGGTGCCGGTGGCCGTCGTAGCGGATGGGGCCTGGGACGTCTCGACCTTTAAGGACGTGGCGACCTCGCTTGCCAAGGAGAGTGACGATCAACTGCTCGATGTGAGCGAGTACGAAGACTTGGCTACCGCGCGCAAAGCGCTCAAGGCCGGCGAGGTCGCGGGCATCTATACGGTTGATGCCGCGGGCACGCCCAGGCTCACGCTGCTATCGAGTTACGACAGCTCGCGCGCCTCGTCGGTGCTTACCGACCGCAGCATCCTTGAGACGGTGGCAAGCTCGTATACGCAAAATGCCGAGCTCATGTCCCAGATTGCCCAAGACAACCCGGCGGCGCTCGCCGACCCGGAGGCGGTTGCGCGCGCCCTGTCGCTCGAGGGCGGAACCCGCCGCGTGAGCCTGACGCGCACCACGCCCGATGGCACGGTCATCTACTATTACGCGCTTTTTGGCCTGGTCGCGATGATGTCTGCCGAGTTTGCCGCTTTGAGCGTCGTCGATTTGCAGCCCAATCTGTCGGGCCTTGGTGCGCGCCGCTGCGTGGGCGGCCTTTCCAAGACGGCGTCGCTGGCCGGTATCTTTGTCGGCTCGTGGCTGGTTTCCTTTGTCTCGATGGCGGTCGCGATTGGCTACGTGCGCCTAGTCGTTGGCGTCGACTTTGGCGGGCGCGAGGGGCTGTGTCTGGTGGGCGGTGCTGCATCCGCGCTTGCCGCCACGGGCCTGGGGCTTTTTGTGGGCACGCTTCCCGTTAAGGGCGGCAAGGCATCCAAGTCGGGCATCCTCACGGGCTTTGCCACCACGTGCGCTTTGTTCGCCGGCCTCTACGGCGAGCCGGCGATGGCGCTTGCCGACGACGTCGCCCGCGCTTGTCCGGTCGAGTGCTGGCTCAACCCCGTCAAGCTCATCTGCGACATGTTCAATCGCCTGTATTTCTTTGAGGACCTGGGGCCCTTCGCTGTTCGCGCCGGCGCGCTCGTCCTGATGGCCCTGGTGTTTGTCGCCGCCGCTACGCTGATCTTTGGAAGGAGCCGCTATGAGCACCTTTAAGACCGCGCTTCGCATGGCGCTGGCGCACCCGTTCTACCTGCTCATCTATACGGTGTTCATCTCGCTCATGGGCGTATTCATCGCGGCTTCGGTGAGCTGGAACTCGTCGCAGCTTACCGAGTACAAGCCCTACGACACCAACGTGATCGTGGTCGACCGCGACAATAGCGACCTTTCGCGGGCGCTTACCAAGCACCTGGGCTCACGCTTTGACCTGGTCACGGGCGTCGGCGACGACACATACGACCTTGCTGACGCGCTCTCCAAGAGCAACAGCGCCAAAGGCAGCGCCGACTGCGTGTTCTTTATCCCGGAGGGGTTTGAGGACGATCTTGTTGCAGCCGCCCGCGCGGGGGAGTCCCTGCCCAAGCTCGATGTGACCTACGGCTCCGGCACCATGGCGGCGGCGCTTTCGTCTGCCGAGGCCTCGCGGTGGATCTCGCTCGCGGGCGCTGCGGCCGCACTAGAGCCCGCTGCCTCCAACGGCGACGTCGCAAGGGCCGCCGAGCACGCGGCCGCAAAGCGCGCGGAGGTCCAGATCGAGCAGGTCAAGGTCGACTCGACTGCTGCTACCACGCTCGAGTCGTACTTCAACTTTGGCGCGTACGCGATCATCTCGTCGGTCATCGTGTCGGTGGGACTGGTGTTCTCGGGCATGAACGAGCCCGAGCGCGTGCGCCGCATGGATGCCAGCCCGGTCTCTGAGCGCCAGCGTTCGCTCGCTGTGTTCGCGGCCGCCGCCGTGCTCACCGTCTGCATCTGGCTCGTGTCGAGCATGATGGGCGTCGTGGGCTTTGCCAGCGCGGTTGCCGAGGTCGGCGTGGGTCGCGTGTGCCTGGCGCTGGCGGCAACGTTTGCCCTGGCGTGCACGCCGCTGGCCGTTGGCTTTACGCTGTCGAGCCTGGGCGCGCGCGAGGAGCTGCTCAACGGTGTGGGCAACCTGCTCGGCATGCTCATGACGTTTTTGGGCGGCGCCTGGATGCCGCTGTCGCTCATGGGCTCGGCCGTGCAGACGGTGGCGCACTTTGTGCCGACGTATTGGGTGAACGACGCGATCGGCAAGGCGCTCGCTTCGGACCTGACGTCTGCCGTGCTGGGCGACATCGCCTGCGACCTGGGCGTCACGGTGCTCTTCGCCGCTGCCATCGCCGCCGTAGGCCTAGCCCTCGCCCACAACAAATCCCACGCCTAGCCACCTAGTCATTGGGGACAGTCTTTGCCGATTCGCCGGCAGGGCTGGCAGGGATTGTCCCAATATGTCGGCACTTGGGGACCACTCATTGGGGACAGACTTAAATGAGCGATTTCACTCATTTAAGTCTGTCCCCAATGAGTAGGTTGGAAAATAGTTCGCGCACGTCGCTTAAAAATAGTTCACCTGGGTTTACTATTAGCCTAGAAAAGTGGCAGAAGGCTAACAACGGGGGATAACATGGCGACAAAGCAAGCGTATGTCCAGGTCAAAGGGCTCAAGAAACACTATGGCGACGGTGATGCGCGCCTGACGGTACTCGATGGCATCGACACGTCCATCAACCGCGGCGAGATCTGCGTCATGCTGGGGCCCTCGGGCTCGGGCAAGTCGACCTTTCTCAACCTGATCGGCGGCCTGGAGGATGCCGACGGCGGCTCCATCATGGTGGACGGCTGCGATCTCACGGCGCTCAAGCCCGCCGATCTGGGCGAGTACCGACGCCGCGAGCTGGGCTTTGTCTTCCAGTTCTACAACCTGGTGCCCGACCTTACCATCAAGGAAAACATCGAGGTCACGGCGCACCTGTCCAAAAAACCGCTCGACGTCGACGATCTGCTGCGTTCGCTGGGCCTCTACGAGCACCGCAACAAGTTTCCGCGCCAGGTCTCGGGCGGCCAGCAGCAGCGCTGCGCCATCGGCCGTGCGCTCGTCAAAAATCCGGGCCTGCTGCTGTGCGACGAGCCCACGGGCGCGCTCGACTACAAGACATCCAAGGAAATCCTGCAGCTCATGGAGGACGTCAACCGCACCTACGGCTGCACCATCATCATCGTCACCCACAACGCCGCCATCGCGCGCATGGCCAATCGCGTGCTGCGCCTGCGCGACGGGCGCATCGTCGAGGACGAGCTCAGCGAGTCGCCCGTCGCGGCCGCCGAGCTCGATTGGTAGGCGGCGCCATGACACCTCTCGCAAAACGACTCCCGCGCGAGCTGCGCCGCAATATCGGCAAGTACCTGGGCATCTTTTTGCTTATGTGCGGAAGCATCGCCCTCACGTCGGGCTTTTTGCTCGCGGCGCATTCCATCGGCTGCCTCATTGACGACATGCGCGATGCGTACACGATCGAGGACGGCCGCGTGACTACCTCCTTCGAGGCCACCAAAGATCAGCTCAAGGCTGCCGAAGACGCGGCTGAGGACGTCGGCGGCGTTACGTTCTACAAGAACTTCTCTATCGACGCCATCATCAAAAAGGCGGCTGGCGACGACGGCACCAAGCGCACCCTGCGCACCTACGCGCATCGCACCAAGGTTGACATTGCGTCCTACTGCGAAGGCAGGCAGCCCAAGACGGACGATGAGGTGGCAATCGACCGTGTCTTCGCCACCAACAACGACCTCGCCGTGGGCGATAAGGTCGAGCTTGAGGGCCGCACCTACACCATCTGCGGCATCATGACCCAGCCCGATAGCCAGGCGCTGTTCCTCGACAATTCGGACTTTACGGTGAACACCATCACGTACGGCGTGGCCGAGGTCACCGACGCCGGCTTTGCCGCGCTTGAGGACGCCGGCGGCGCGCCTGCCTACACCTACTCCTTTACCTTTACCGATCGCGATCTCCCCACCGCGGATCGCATCGATGCGGAGCAGGATATGGTCGAGGCGCTGACCGATGCCGATGCGCGCGTGGACGATCTGATCGATGCCGATTCCAATCAGGGCATTGGCTATGCGCGCGACGACGTCGACGGCGACTCCATGATGTGGATGACGTTGCTCGACATCATCATCGTGATCATGGCATTTGTCTTTGTGGTGCTCACCGACGCCACCATCGAGGAGGAGAGCGCCATCATCGGCACGCTGCTCGCCAGCGGCTATCGCCGCCGCGAGATCGTGCTGCACTACCTCGCGCTTCCCGCCATCGTGGGCGTGCTCGCGGCGCTTTTGGGCACCGCGCTCGGCGTCGCGTTCTTTACCGAGCCCATGCGCGGCCTCTATTACGGTTCGTATAGCCTGCCTCCCTTCCAGGTGTACTGGAGCTGGGAGATCTTCGTGAAGTGCGCTGTGGTTCCCGCCGCCGCGCTCATCCTCATTACGCTGGTGGGCCTGCTCCGCAAAATGGGCAAGACGCCGTTGCAGTTCCTTCGTCACGAGGCGAGCGGTAAGTCGGGTACCAAGCGCGGTCTGCAGCTGCCGGAACGCATGGGCTTTGTCTCCCGCTTCCGTCTGCGCGTTTTCCTGCGCAACCTGGGCAACTTCGCCACGCTCTTCGTGGGCATCGCGTTTGGGTCGCTGCTTTTGCTCTTTGGCCTGGCGATCCTGCCCACGATGACGCACTATGCGGACAACCTGGAGACGAGCCTGGTCGCCGAGCATCAGTACACACTTAAGGCGCCGCTGGAGCTCGAGGGCACTACCGAGGAGCGCGAGCAGTGGTCGGCACTCGAGCGCTTGCAGTCGGTTGACGGCGCGCTGCTCTCCGCCGCCCAGGATGCCGATGACGAGCTTGACGGCGCGGCCGATGCGGCGCAGACGGCAGCCGATGCCGCGACCGCATCTCCGTCTGCCGAGAGCCTGACCGCAGCGCAGGATGCGCTTGCCAAGGTCCAGGACAAGAAGGATGCGCTCTACGCGCGCCTTGACGATCTTGCCGATGCCCTCGGCTGCAACCGCGATGAGGCCATCGATCTGATCGACAAGGCCTCTAAGATCGACACTGACAACGACGATATCCACCCGGTCAATACGACCGACAACGGCGCGGGCGCAATCGCGCAGGCCGAGAAATATGCCGTTTACCAGCTGCAGTACGACCGTGGCGACGGTAATGGCGAGGAGGCGATTTCCGTCTACGGCATTTCATCTCATTCGCGCTATTGGAAAGACCTCAACGTCGGCGACGGCCGCGTTGTCTTTGGCGGCGGCCTGCTCGACAAGTTTGGCTGGAGCGAGGGCCAGAAGGTCGAGCTTCGCGACAAGTACGAGGCTCGGGATTATTCTCTTAAGTACGCGGGCAAGGACTGTGCCTGGGGCTCCAAGTCGGACATGAATATCTATATGAGTATCGATGACTTTAACGAGCTGTTCGACAACGATGCCGCCTACTTTAACGGCTATGTGAGCGACGAGAAGCTCGACCTCGACGCGCGCTACTTTGCCGGCGACACCACGCCCGACGACATGCGCGCCGTGGGCGACCAGTTCATCGGCATGATGAGCAAAATGATCGGCATGATGGTCGGGCTCGCGGTGTTTATCTTCCTGCTGTTTATGTACCTGCTGACCAAGGCGGTGATCGACCACAGCGCCCGTTCGATTAGCTATATGAAAGTCTTTGGCTATCGAGATAGCGAGATCTCGCATCTGTACATCCGCTCGATCACGCTGTGCGTGGCGGCGTCGCTCGTGCTGAGCCTGCCGGTCATTATTGGCTCGCTCACGGCCATCTTCCGCTCGATGCTGCTCGCCTACAACGGCAATATCGAGATCTACGTGCCCGCTTGGTCCATGGCTGCATGCGTCGGCATTGGCTTTGCGACCTACCTGGTCGTGGCGCTGCTACACACGCGCTCTATCAAGCGCGTCGGTCTGGCCGAAGCCCTCAAGGTGCAGGAGTAGTCATTGGGTGTTCCTATAGTTTTGTCAACCTTCGACGCTACTCCCGGTAGGGCACCCGGTCGCGCATCACGGCGTATATCGCCCTGAGCCGCTTCCTCGCG
>CALBOJ010000076.1 GCA_937896835.1 uncultured Collinsella sp. | reverse complement strand
TATGTGCGGCGTAGGCCGCTTATTAGCCCGTCCAAGAATTGGGGCGCAGTTCAAAAAGACTGATTGGGAGCTGGGGCGTGTCGATGCGATAGTATTACGTGGTGATATTCGACAAACCGTGGGCTTCATCCGAGGGCTTTATGGAACAACACCAGCATTATCAGAGCCTGCAAGATCAGGCATACAACGCACTGCGCTCCAAGATCATCTATGCCGAGCTCAAGCCCGGCACGCGCCTTTCGGCGATTGGTCTGGAAAAGGAGACGGGGATCGGGCGCACGCCAATTCGCGAGTCCTTTGTGCGCCTGCGCGAGCAAGAGCTGGTGGAAACGCGTCCCAAGAGCGGCACCTACGTCTCTAAGATCAGCATGGAACACGCCGAGAATGCCTGTTTCTTGCGCGAGAAACTCGAAAGAAGCGTACTCATTAAATGTTGTCCGGCTGCCACGTCCGAGCAAAAGCATCGGCTCGAGCAGATTCTTGCCGAGTCCGAGTCGCTCGACCATAGCGAGACGCGTCGCTTTTTCGACTTGGATAACCTGTTTCATGAGACGTGTTTTGAGATTGCCGGTCGTCACATGCTGTGGGATTGGATGAAGAGCGTCAACACGCATTTTGAGCGATACAACTGGTTGCGTATGGTGTCGCAGGATCTGGATTGGGAGCCGATTCGTCGACAACATCGTCGGATTCTCGAGGCCATTAAGAGGGGCGATACCGACACGGCGAGCTACCTGGCAGAGACGCACTTGCACCTGATGCCCGAGGAGCAGGGCCCGGTTATCGCCTTGCATCCCGACTATTTCGAGCTGTCCAAAGACTCGTCTATCTAGCCCATCACCGCATCTGCTCGAGACGCAAAAACGATCCTGCTCACCTACAACGTTTTGCAAGCGAGATTTTTAAAAAAATGCCTAAAATGGCTCAGACTGCCGACAATTGGGAAACGGGGTGCGCTATGGCGCAGATGAGAATCAAGGACATTGCCGCCGAGGCGGGCGTGAGCCCGGCCACGGTCTCGCGCTATCTCAATAACCGCCCCGGGCAGATGACCGAGGAAACCCGCGCTCGCATCGCGGCGGTTATCGAGCGCACCGGCTATCGCCCACGTGCCGCCGCACGCAATCTGCGCAGCTCGCGCACCAACCTCATCGGCGTGATCTTGGCCGACATTGCTAACCCGTTCTCCAGCGCCATGCTCGAAGGGCTTTCCGCCAGCGCCGCCGCGCGCGGCTGCTCGCTCATGACGGCCATTAGCGGCAACGACCCCGCCAAGGAGGCAGAGTCGCTCACCAGACTTATCGATGCCGGCGTGGACGGCCTGGTCGTCAATACCTGCGGAGGCAACGACAAGGCGATTGCCGCGGCCGCGGGGCGCCTGCCCGTTGTACTGCTCGACCGCGACGTTGCCGACGGTGGCATCGATCTGGTGACCTCCAACAACCGTGAGCTGGTCGCCGGCCTGGTAGACGCCTTGGCTGCTGCGGGCAGCGAGCGTCTGTGCCTGCTCACCGAGGCAAGCGACGACAGTCCCGTGCGTCGCGAGCGCGCCGAGGCGTTTGCCGACGAGCTCTCGCGCCGCGGCCTGGCCGGCGAGGTCGTCACCTTGGCGGACGGTGGCGTCGAGGGTGTCAGTCGCCTGGACGGAGCTATCCGTGACTATGCGGGTAAAAAGCTCGGCCTCATTGCCGTCAACGGTCTGGTCTTCCTGCGCCTGACCGAGGCGCTGGCACAGTTGGGACCTTCGTTGCCGGCTGGCCTCAAGATCGCGACGTTTGACGATTACCCCTGGAACCACGTGCTCTTTGGCGGTGTGACCACGGCCGCGCAGGACACCCTCACCATTGCCGAGCGCGTGGTCGAGCGCCTGTCCGAGCGCATCGACGTCGTTACCACTACGGTGGGCGATGCCGCAAAGCTCGCCCCCAAGCGCATCGAGGTCCCCGGCCACATCGAACACCGCGCCTCGACCTCGCGCTAACCATTCGTTCGTGACGGCTTGTTCGCGCACGTTTTTTGAGCGCTTGATACGCTTTAACCCTGCGGAAACATTTTTCTGCGATAGTATCTGCGATATAGACCAGTCGAAACCCGCCCGAAAGAAAGGGGAGCGACATGAACCAGCAGAACATCGATTACGTACTCCGCTCCGTAGAGCAGCGTGACATCCGCTTTGTGCGTCTGTGGTTTGTCGACATTCTCGGCCGCCTCAAGAACTTTGCCATTAGCCCCGAGGACCTCGAGGTCGCTTTTGAGGAGGGTATTGGCTTTGACGGCTCCGCTATCGAGGGCTTTGCCACGCCCGAGGAAGCCGACATGCTGGCGTTCCCCGATGCTTCGACCTTCCAGATCCTGCCGTGGCGCCCGAGCCACAACGGCGTAGCCCGCGTGTTCTGCGATGTGTGCACTCCCGATCGCAAGCCGTTTGCCGGCGACCCGCGCGATGCCCTGCGCCGCATGTTCCGCAAGGCCGAGAAGGCTGGCTATCTGCTTAACGTGGGTGCCGAGCTGGAGTATTACTACTTCCCCGACGAGCACACCCCCGAGCCGCTCGACAACGTGGGCTACTTCGATCTTTCGGTGAGCGATGCCGCCCGCGACCTGCGTCGCAACACGGTCCTCACGCTCGAGAAGATGTCCGTGCCCGTGGAGTACACCTTCCACGCCGCCGGCCGCTCGCAACACGGCATGAGCCTGCGCCACGCCGAGGCCCTGAGTATGTCCGACGCCATCACTACGGCCAAACTCATCATTAAGCAGCAGGCCTACGAGAGCGGTTGCCACGCCTCCTTTATGCCCAAGCCGTTGGCGGGCGAGGATGGCAGTGCTATGTTCCTGTGCCAGTCGCTGTTCGACCATGACGGCAACAACGTCTTTTGGGGCGAGGACGACGAGAAGTACCATCTCTCCGACGTCGCCAAGCACTACATGGCAGGTATTCTGGCGCACGCGCGCGAAATCAGCGCCATCACCAACCCCACGGTCAACTCGTACAAGCGCATCACCACGGGTGGCGACTCCGTGCCGCAGTACGCCACGTGGGGCCTGCGCAACCGCGCGAGTATGGTCCGCATCCCGGTCTACAAGCCCGGCAAGCCGCTGTCCACGCGCATCGAGCTGCGCAGTCCCGACCCCATGGCCAACCCGTACCTGGTCAACGCCGTCACGCTGGCGGCTGGTCTGGACGGTATCGAGCGCAAGCTGGAGCTCCCGCCCGAGGCCACGGCCGAGACGCTCAAGCTTACCGACCGTCAGATGGTCGAGGCCGGCTACGCGCCGCTGCCGCGCTCGCTCAAAGAGGCGCTCGACGTGTTTGAGGACTCGCAGTTTATGAAGGATGCCCTCGGCGAGCACATCCACAGCTTCTTCCTCAAAAAGAAGCGCGACGAGTGGCATAAGTTTGAGTCTACGATCACCGAGTGGGAGATCAAGCACTACCTGGCGAACTCCTAATCGCGCTGGCTTGTTCCAGTACGATTGAGCTCATTTCTTTGGAGGCCGATATGTCCGAAAAGAGTGCCCTGTTCATGGCGCGCACGACGCGCTTCCACGAGTTTGCCCGCAGCCTGACGACCACCCTGGGTGTCGAGGTGAGCCTGGCTACCCCCGATTCGCCGACCGCGGCGCACGACTTTGACCTGCTGATCCTCGATTCCGATGGCATCCGCAGCGACCGCATCGATCAGATTGCCAAGTGGCTTGACGATCGCGGCGGTGTCCCCATGCTGGTGATCGTTGACGACGAGGCGCTCGGCACCTTGCGTCTGCCCAATCACGCGCATGCCGACTTTGTATGCCCCACGGCGACGCCCAACGAGCTCAAGGCTCGCGCGCAGCGCCTGATGGGCGAGGAGGAGACCGTCACCGCCGACGATGTGCTCAACATCGATAACCTCGAGATCAACCTTGCCACCTACCAGGTGACACTCGATAACGAGCCCATCGACCTGACGCTGATGGAGTACTCGCTGCTGAGCTTTTTGGCGGCGCACCCCAACCGTGCCTACAGCCGCGAGGTGCTGCTGCACCGCGTGTGGGGCTTTGAGTACTGCGGCGGCACGCGTACCGTCGACGTGCACATCCGACGCATCCGCTCCAAGGTGGGCCCGCAGATCGCGGCGCACATCACCACCGTCCGCGGCGTGGGCTATCTGTTTAAGGACTAGCAAGTAAATAGAGGGCAATGTGAGGGTACCGGAGATTTCACCAGTACCCTTTTCTCGTTTAGGGCGAAAAGAAGACCTTTCACCGATTAAAAGTGTGTCAGTAAAAACAATATCAAACGTATAACACTATCTAGCAAATATCATCTAGTTACCGTATCTCCCTACTACACGGATGGAGGAAGAAATGCGTTATTCGAGAAAGGTGATTGTCGGATTCATAGTGTTGCTTGCCGCCCTGATGTCTCCAAGGTTGGTTTTTGGAGACGACGACTTGGTCCGTGTCACACCGCAAATAGCTGTGGAGCAAGCGCAGGCTTTCTTTGATGATGTATCGGATGAGCCGGTGACCGCTTGTGACCCAGTAAAAATGGTGAATTCCGATGGGGAATCAATCGGGTATATCGTTCGTGCGAAGCGGGATGACGTTAACTATGGCTACGTCGTATTTGATTCAGAGCGATCTTGGTGGATCAGCGAATACTGCTTGGCTCCGAACGCTCTTTTACCTATCGAGAGTGCAAGCGAAGAAATTGCACTCCTCGCATCCTCGGATAACGTCGTTGCGTTAAAGATTGACGAGCTAACTGTTGGCGTTGCCGACTTAGATAAAAACATTGTTTTAGACGCAAGTGGAAAAAAAGTACCAAATAAATTGTCCTCGGGAGGCAATCGCAGCGGATCGCCGGAACATTTCGATGACGTTTTTGTATCTGCCAAGGATTTGTATAAACAGGGATATGTTGTTGATGCGAGCAAAACGGTTTCGGGAATAATAACGCCAACGCAAACAGAAGTTATCAAAGAAACGGGGACTTATGCTTGCGCTGTTTCGGCAATGTTTGCAGTTAGCAGTCACTATGTGACTTTGAACCGCCTTAAATTGTCCGATTTATACTCGGAGCTTTGGAGGCTGTCGGGGACATGGGAAGAAGAAGAAAAGAAATATGATCAAGCGACTGGTCTGTACTTTACTCAAGGCAAGACTTCTCCTGACAAACCCGCTCCGGCCTTAAAGGAGTTTTGTGCAAGACGAGGCAAGGAGCTTGAGACGTCATTCGTTTGGTATCCGTCATGGGATTCCTTTAGGGTGAATACCGACTCGGGGAATCTGAGTATTTTCTCTGGAAGGCTCCGGTCAAATGGCAGCGGGCACGCAATGGCAGTTGTGGGCTACGTGGCAATGCATAACACATACTCGAATGCCAAGAAGTACCTGCTTGTTGTTTGGAATGGATGGACAAACCAGCTACAGTTTCTTCCATATGACGTATCAATTTACACGTCTCACGATGGCACATATTGCAAGGGTTGATTGTACTCGTGAACGGCGACAAGTTCATTCGAAGGGCAATGCTCCTATTGGTGCTTTCCTTTGCTTTGCTCACCGCAGCGAGCTTCTTTCTGTTAAGGGCGACTAATGGGGGAGAAAACGACACGGTTGTTGCAGTCGAGGTGCGCGCTCTATCGGATGTTCATAACGGGCAATTTGAGGCGCTTATGCCAAGTGGTTGCCGTAAGAGAATCGATATGCGCCGTAAGTCAAGTTCCGGATATGTCTCAGGGTTGAAAGCAGGTGATAAATGGATTCTAGTTTTTGTGGAAGATAAGGAACTTGACGGGACTGTTCTGTATCCCCATTCAGCTGAGAAAGTCAAATCAAGTAGACAAGGGGAATGAAGAATGATTGATAGAAAGCAGTTCTTAGGTCTGATGGCGGGGGCTCCTATTTTGATGCGAGCCGGGATGGCAGAAGCCGTGGAGTTGCCGGACGCTCAGAAGCGATTGACGCTCGTGGTCGACACGGTGGTCAGAGATGAAAATGGCAATGAAAAAACGCGAACAAGAAGCAGAGAGACTATTTTCACGCCAGAGAGCAAAACTGTGTCTGCCGACGCTATGGCCGGTGATGTCATAACAATCCAGAGGGAATCAGATGAAACGTTGCCGCTGCTTGCCAAGATTGAGCTCACAGTCGCTTATTATAACGATAAAACAGAAATTGAGATTCGTTCCGGAAAGTACTCGATAGTCCAAATCGATCCGCTTGTGATGTATGCAAACGCTTGGTATGCGCTCATGCAGAAAGATAAATATGTGATGAACTACTTCGCAGAAGGCGAAGCATCATATGAAACGGGGTGGGGGCCAACGCCATACGACGCGGAGAAGGATAAGTGGACGTGCGGATCAGGCATGGGCGCGACGATTACGGACTTCATTAACGATTCAACATATAGTTTTGCTATCGACTGTTATATCGAATAGACATGACGGCATAAAACGAATTGGCCTATAAGCATGTCATTACTTAAGCAAAGCTGAAATCTTGGCATCTAGTGCTCGGGACTGCCCAGCTTGGGGTACAACTCAACGTGAACAATGATGGCCCGCCACATGTTTGGCGGGCCTTTGGTTATTTGACGAAAGGATCGCAGCTATGAGCGAGTACGATTCCCAGCGTCCCCAGGATGCGGGCAACGCCGGCGAGACCCAGCAGCAGCCGCGCGTGCAGGTGGAGTCGACGCCTGCCGATGGCAGTAACATTCCTTACGTGCAGGCCTACGACACGCAGACCGGAAAGCCGCTGGGCAGCCAGCAGGTTGTAAACAAGCACACCGTGGTCAAGACTAAGACCAAAAAGCTGCCGATCTTTATTACGGCGCTCGCCGGCTGTGCATGCGGCGCCCTGCTGGTCATTGCGCTCATTATGAGTGGCACGCTCAACATTGGCAGCGGAAAGAATGCCGTGACGGCGGGTGCTTCGGGTTCATCGACGCAAAAGATTACGATCGACTCCGAGGACACCACGCTGGCCGAGGCCGTCTCTGCCAAGGCGCTGCCCTCCGTGGTTTCCATTACCGCCACTTCGAGCGGCGGCCAGAATGGCTCGCTTTCGCAGTCTGCCGACGAGTCGGACGGCTCGGGCAGCGTCGGTTCGGGCGTTGTGCTCGATACCGAGGGCCACATCCTCACCAACAACCACGTGGTCGATGGCTATGACCAGTACGTGGTGACCATGGACGACGGCACCACCTACGAGGCCGAGTTCGTGGGCAACGATGCTTCGAGCGACCTAGCCGTCATCAAGCTCAAGGATGCTGACGCCTCTAAGCTCACGCCGATCGAGATCGGCGACTCTTCCAAGCTCAACGTGGGCGAGTGGGTCATGGCGATCGGCTCGCCGTTCGGCAACGAGCAGTCTGTCTCCACGGGTATCGTGTCGGCGCTGTATCGCTCCACGGCCATGAGCTCTACCAACGGTAACACCATCTATGCCAACATGATCCAGACCGATGCCGCCATCAACCCGGGCAACTCCGGCGGCGCGCTCGTTAACGACAACGGTGAGCTGGTGGGTATCAACTCGCTCATCGAGAGCTACTCGGGCTCCAGCTCGGGCGTGGGCTTTGCCATTCCCGTTAACTATGCCAAGAACATTGCCGACCAGATCATCGACGGCAAGACGCCGGTTCATCCGTACCTGGGCGCCACGCTTTCGAGCGTCAACGCGCTCAATGCTCGCACTAACAAGCTGAGCACCGATAGCGGCGCGTACGTGGCAAGCGTCGTCGAGGACGGTCCTGCCGCCAAGGCCGGCATCCAAGAGGGCGATGTCATTACCAAGCTGGGCGACGATGAGATTTCGAGCGCCGATGGCCTGATCATCGCGCTGCGCAGCCACGAGGTGGGCGAGAAGGTCGAGATCACGCTCATGCGCGGCAAGGAAGAGAAGAAGGTTACCGTCGAGCTGGGCTCCGACGAGGAGCTGCAGAACCAGCAGCAGGACGACAGCGCGACCGACACCGGCAACGGCGGTATTACCGACGAACAGCTGCGCCAGTACCTGGAGGAGCTGCTGGGCCAGCAGGGCCAGGGTCAAGGCTACGGTCAGGGTTACTAGCGAGCCGTTTCGCACATATCGAGGCCAGGGGGGCTGTCCCATCAACGTGGGACAGCCCTTTTTTCTTATTGATCCGTTGGGGACGGAGGAAAACGGATCATTTGGAACTGACAGGGGCATGGTTTGATCGCGCGATCCACCCCAGTCTGGCGGCTGCCGATTCGGTGCGGTTCGAGACCGCTATTCGGCCTCATTGCGACCGGTGGTACTCTAGTATCCGTTTGAAATCGAGCGAAGGAGTGCCGCTATGGAGCAATCGAGCCTGTTTGGTGACGGCGTGGACATCGATACCGAAACGCCCGCGAGCACGGATACCGCCGTACCGGCCGATGCCCGTGCCCAGGCGGCAGCGCGTGCGGCCGAGCTGCGCCACGAGCTCGATTACCACGCCTATCGCTACTACATGCTCGATGCGCCCGAGATCACGGACGCCGCCTTTGACAAGATGCTCGTTGAGCTGCAGGAAATTGAGGCCACCTACCCCGACCTGGTGACGCCCGACAGCTATACCCAGCGCGTGGGCGGGTACGTGAGCGAGCAGTTTACGCCGGTCACGCATATGGCGCGCATGTATTCCATGGACGATGCCATGGATCTGGACGAACTCGACGCGTGGCTCCAGCGCACCGAGGATGCGCTCGGTGCCGGCAGCGTCACCTATACCTGCGAGCTTAAGATCGACGGCCTGGGCGTGGCGCTTACCTACCAAAACGGCACCTTCGTACGCGCAGCCACACGCGGCGATGGCACCACGGGCGAGGACGTGTCGCTCAACGTCCGTACCATCAAGGATGTGCCCATGCACCTGTCCGAGCCGGCGCTCGCCCACATGGGCGCCGACCGCGAGCGCACCATCGAGGTCCGTGGCGAGGTCTATATGCCCAAGGGCAGCTTTGTGCGCCTGAACGACGAGGCCGATGCCGAGGGGCGCGACCCCTTCGCCAACCCGCGCAACGCTGCCGCCGGCAGCCTGCGCCAAAAGGACCCCAAGGTCACGGCGCGCCGCGATCTCGCTACCTTTATCTATGCCATCGCCGATACCGATCCGCTGCACGTCCACAGCCAGCGCGAGTTCCTCGATTGGCTGCGTAGCGCCGGCTTTAGCGTCAACCCTAACGTGGCTCGCTGTGCCACACCCGCCGAGGTCCACGAGTTCTGTGCCCAGGCGCTCGAACACCGCGGTGACCTGGACTACGACATCGACGGCGTGGTCGTAAAGGTCGACAGCTTCCAGCAGCAGCTCGACCTGGGCTTTACCGCCCGCGCACCGCGCTGGGCCATCGCCTTTAAGTTCCCACCCGAGGAAAAGCAGACCGTCCTGCGCGAGATTCGCATCCAGGTGGGCCGCACCGGTGTGCTCACACCGGTCGCCGAGTTCGACCCGGTGACGGTTGCCGGCTCCACCATCGCGCGCGCCACGCTGCACAACATCGACGAGATCCGTCGCAAAAACGTGCGCGAGGGCGACACTATCATCGTGCACAAGGCGGGCGACGTGATTCCCGAGGTCGTAGGTCCGGTGCTCGATAAACGCCCGGCCGATTCGGTCGACTGGCACATGCCCGAGGTCTGCCCCGTGTGCGGTAGCCCCGTGGTCCACGAGGATGGCGAGGTTGCCTACCGCTGCGTGTCCATCGACTGTCCCGCACAGCTCAAGGAGCGCCTGCTTCACTGGGTAAGCCGCGGCTGCATGGACGTCGACGGCCTGGGCGACGAGATCGTCGACAAGATGATCGCTGCCGGCCTGATCCACGATGTCGCGGACTTCTACCAGCTCACGGTCGACGACATCGCAGGCCTGGACACAGGGCGCGTGTACGCTAGCTCCAACAGCAAAAAGGGCGTCAAGAAGGGCGACCCCATCCCGGTGGGCCTCAAGACGGCCGAGAAAATCATCGCCGAGCTCAACAAGTCCAAGAGCCAGCCGCTCGGTCGCGTGCTGTTTGCCCTGGGCATCCGCCACGTGGGCAAGAGCGTGGGCGAGGTCATCGCCGAGCGATTCCTGTCGATTGATAAGCTCATCTTGGCGAGTGAAGAGGACATCGCCGAGTGCGAGGGCATCGGTCCCAAGATTGCGGCGAGCGTCAAGCAGTTCCTGGCCGTGCCCGAAAACCTTGCCGTGCTGGAGCGTTTGCGCCAGGCGGGTCTGTCGCTCGAGGTCGACTTGGGCGCCGCGCATGCACAAGCCGCAGCCGACGCGGGCGTGGCGGGCGAGCTCGCCGATGCACAACCGCTCGCGGGTCTGACCTTCGTGCTCACCGGCACGCTCGTCAACCGCACCCGCGACGAGGCAGGCGCGGCGCTCAAGGTGCTCGGCGCCAAGGTCTCGGGCAGCGTGTCCAAGAAGACGAGCTATCTGGTTGCCGGCCCCAAAGCGGGCTCCAAGCTCACCAAAGCCGAGCAGCTGGGCGTACCCGTGCTGGACGAGGACGCCCTCGAGCAGATCCTGGCGACTGGTCAGGTGCCGGAGGCTTAAGGCGTCGATAACCAAATTGAAGAACCGCCCGGAAGCACGATGCCTTCCGGGCGGTTCTTACTTTGCTGGGGCAACCGGCACCGTGATCTGCGTCACGTAGGTTGCCGGGTCGTCGCTGATGATGTCATCGATCAGGGCAATCTCGCGTTGCCCCGCTACGCCACCAACTTGTCAAAAGCCCCGCGGCGGTTGAGTACGGTAAATGCAATCACGCAAATGACCGCCGACAGAATGGACCCGCACGGCGAAGCGATGCCCATGGGAAACAACGTATCGGAATAGGCGTTCGACAGCAGCCACGCGCCCGGCACGCGAATGAGCGCCACCGCCAGCACGTTGTGCGCAAAGCCGATGTAGCTCTTGCCGTATGCAGCGAAAAAGCCGCTAAAGCAAATGTGGATGCCGGCAAAAATCGCGTCGAAAATGTAGCTGCGCATATAGCCGGTGCCGGCGGCGACTACTGCAGCGTCCTTGGCAAAAAAGCCGATAAACGCCGGCGCCACCAGCCACATCAGCACCGTGATCAGGCAGCCGTACACTACCGAGATCGTCATGGCGTCCTTGAGCACCTGACGCGCGCGGTCGCCCTTGCCCGCGCCGGCGTTTTGCGCCGTGAGTGCGCTGACGGTGGCGCCCATGGAACTCGGCACAATGAATAAAAAGCTGATCATCTTCTCGACCAGGCCCACGGCGGCGGCGTCGACGAGCCCTCGGTGGTTGGCGATGACGGTGATAAACATAAACGCCACCTGGATGCAGCCGTCCTGTACGGCCACGGGCACGCCGATCTTAAGAATGCTGCCGAGCACCTCGGGCTGGGGACGCAGGTCGCTGCGCTTAACGTGGATGTTCGTGCGGCGGCTCTTGAGCCACACGAGCGCAAGGGCAACGCTTGCCGTCTGGGCGGTTACCGTGCCGAGTGCCGCGCCTACGGGACCGAGTCCCATGTGGCCGATAAACAGAAAATCGAGTGCGATGTTGATGATGCATGCCACGCCAATCACGTACATGGGCGAGCGCGAATCGCCCAGGCCGCGAAAGATGGCCGAGAGGATGTTGTATGCGGCGATAAACGGAATGCCGACAAAGCAGATGCGCAGGTAGGCGGCAGTGCCTTCGACCGCTTCGACTGGCGTGCCAATGAGTGCCACGATCTGCGGGCACAGTGCGAGCAGGACAGCGGCCAGCACCACCGAGACGCCCATAAAGAGCGTGATGGTGTTGCCGATGGCAGCCTCGGCGCGGTCAAAGCGGCGCGAACCCACGGCGTGGCCGACGATGACCGTCGTTCCCATGGCCAGGCCCACAAGCGCCACGGTAATGATATAGAGCGTCTGCGCGCCATTGCCCACGGCGGTGATGCCGGCAGCGCCGCTAAACTGCCCCATCATGTACAGATCGGTCATGCCGTAGAGCATCTGCAAAAAGTACGAGAGCATATAGGGCAGGGCAAAGACCGCGATGGTCTTGAGGACATTGCCGCGTGTGAGGTCGTGTTCCATGGGCGGGGCTTTCTGGCTGGGTTTGTTTACGTACCAGTGTAGTGAAAACCCTACAACGATTGTAGAGTCAAGGTTTGTGCTGGCATCGGGGTGAAAAAGTCACGCTCCGAGCACAATGCTTTGACCTCTTCGTGCCCCTCACCTCGCCTCAAACCATCACAACATTCGACGTTTTTTGCCAAAAACGGGAAAAGCATCGAATGTTGTGATGGTTTTTCTACCACTCGACCGGGTGGAATCGCTTTCTTGCGCACGAAGGTGTGCGGACCCGTGGGCAGGGGAATAAGGTTGGTTATCCGACTCCATTGGAGGGCTCATGGACCTGCCGATCGTCCTGTCCCATAAGACTGCCTGGCTGTACCACAACGTGGCGCGCCCGTCCGGGCCGCTCTCGCGAGCAAGCAGCCTATACGATGAGGACTCGCTTGCTAACGAGGCAGAGCCGACCGCGAGCCTGCCCAAATTGGGACTCGATGCCAAGGGGCTGAGGGCTTCAACGGCAGTCGGGATCGTTACCGACTATCTGGTTGCGCTTGGTTTTCCACGAGAAGAGCTCGATCATATCGACACGCTCGTCAACTTCGATTTTGAGCGCTCGATGCCGACTGGATTTAGGTGCCACGTGTTTGGAGCGCCGGTACCTCCAGGCCATCTTATCGAGGTGGCAGAGGACCTTCTGGTGGTTGATGAGGTCATGTGCTTTGTCCAAGCGGGTTCGTGGATGAGCGAGCCCGAGCAGCTGGAATATGGCTATGAAATCTGCGCCCGATACCATTTGAATCATCTGTCGACGGACGATTATGTCGAGATGGGGCAGAGGTATACCGTTGCCGACTTGATTGTCTATTGCAATGAGAATCGATCTCGCCAGGGGGCTGTACGCGCGGCCGCCGTGCTCAGGCGCGTGTACGATGGCGCGCGGTCGCCCATGGAGACGGCCACCGCAATCATGGTCGTAGCAAAACGTTCCCAGGGAGGGCTGGGATACACCAAGATCGAGCTCAACCATCGGGTCGATGTTCCCAACGAGTTCAAGTGTCTCGCAAAGGCCGGGTATTTCGAGATTGACGTATATGCGCCTGCGAGCGGTACGGGAATTGAATACAACGGCTCGGACCATCTTGATAAACAGCGCAGCGCGTCGGATGCGGAGCGTATGACTGTGCTGAGCGCGCTGGGCTTTAAGATGATCGTCCTCACCGGGACTCAGTTTGCCCATCAGCTGCAATTGCACCGGGCGATGAACGCCATCGCGCTCGCTATGGGTCTTAAGTGCGACCGAAGCGAAGCGTTCCAAAAGCGGCAGAACGACCTGCGAGAATTCGTGATTCGGCACTGGGACGGCGTCCTTTAGGGACGTTTTGGTCCTTCTACGGGGCGCTGCGGGCAGGCAGACCATCACAACATTCGACGTTTTTTGCCAAAAACGGGAAAAGCATCGAATGTTGTGATGGTTTGCGTGCTGAGGATGGGCTTGGAAAGTCCGTTTTGCTCGAAACGACCTGTCCTGTCGTACGGGTGTCGGCATGATTCTCCCGTGCGGTATTATGTTTTCCGAAGAATAAAACGCCGCGTGAGGGGAGGCTGCGTGGACGGGCACGTGCAACATGACGGCTTTGGCCGCGATATCAACTACCTGCGCATTGCCGTTACCGACAAGTGCAATTTCCGCTGCATTTACTGCATGCCGGCCGATGGCGTGGCGCCCCGCGCGCACGACGAGCTGCTCAGCGCCGAGGAAATCGCCCGCTTTGTGCGCTTGGTGGCGGGGGAGGGCATTCGTCGCGTACGCCTGACGGGTGGCGAGCCGCTGGTCAGCCGGCGTATCATCCCGCTCATTCGCGATATCCGCGAGATCCCGCAGATCGAGGACATCTCGCTTACCACCAACGGCGCCCTGCTGCCCAAGCTGGCACCGCAGCTCAAGGACGCCGGCCTTAACCGCGTCAACGTCTCGCTCGACACGCTTGACCCTACGCTCTTTGGAAAGATTACGCGCCTGGGTCGGCTCGAGCAGACCATGGCTGGCATCGACGCGGCGCTGGCCTGGGGCTTTGAGCCCGTTAAGGTCAACTGCGTTGTGGTGCGCCGGCTCAACCAAGATGTGGCGGCCCTCGCGCGGCTCACGCTCGACCGTCCCATCCACCTGCGCTTTATCGAATACATGCCCATTGGCGACGAGCGTACGAGCTCGCATTGCGCTGTGGACCCGCATGCGCCCGCGCTCAATCCCGAGCTGTGGGACGCGAGCGATACCGTGCCGAGCGACGAGCTGCGGGCGCGCATCAATACCGGGGTCGCCGCGACGG
>CALBOJ010000075.1 GCA_937896835.1 uncultured Collinsella sp. | reverse complement strand
CCAACCTCCATGCCGGTGCCGTCGAGCTCTTTGTGGGCAAGCGCGCGCACCTGCGCTACTCGACCATCGAGAACTGGTCCAAGAACATGTACAACCTCAACACCAAGCGTGCGCGCGTGGACGAGGACGGCGATATCGAGTGGATCAGCGGTTCCTTCGGCAGCCACGTAGGCTACCTCTACCCCATGAGCGTGCTCAACGGCCGCCGCGCCCGCTCGAGCTTTACCGGCATCACCTTTGCCGGCGCCGGCCAGAACCTGGATACCGGCTGCAAGGTCGTGCTCAACGCGCCCGATACCTCGGCAACCGTCGAGACCAAAGGTATCTCCAAGAGCGGCGGCATTCAGACCTTCCGCAGCTCTATCGTGGCCACGCCCAAGGCAGAGGGTTCCAAGGCAACCGTGAGCTGCCAGTCGCTCATGCTCGATGACCAGAGCCGCTCCGACACCATCCCCGCCATGGACATCCGCGCCAAGAACGTCGACATCGGCCACGAGGCCACCATCGGCCGCATCGGCGACGACAAGGTGTTCTACCTGATGAGCCGCGGCATCTCGGAGGAAGAGGCCCGCACCATGATCGTCAACGGCTTTGCTAACCCGGTCTCCAAGGAGCTGCCGCTGGAGTACGCCGTCGAAATGAACAACCTGATCAAGCTCGAGATGGAAGGAGCGATCGGATAATGAAACAGGAAACCAACGCCGCTGCTACCACGCTCGAGCAGGTCAACGCGATGCCCGCAGCAACCTGGGGCTGGTTGAAAATGAACCAGACCAAGCTCGAGCTCTCTGACGAGCTTGCCGCCACTCCCGCCGAGGCCGTTGAGGTCGAGGGCTTGGACGAGCAGTTCTCCGGCGCGGCCGACGCCTTCGACACCGCCATGGACGCCATGGCCGAGCGCTTCCCCGAGCGCCGTGCCTCCGCCCCCGGTGATGCCGCCGACCGCGCCCGCATCACGCCCGAGACCGAGCTCGATGTCCCCGCCACCTCCGTCTACCAGGCCGGTGCCATTAAGCTCGAGGAGGAGCTCTCCCCTGCTGAAGCCTTCGAAACCGGCATGGGCGAGGCTGCCTACGCCTACTTGGCCGAGCACGCTACCAAGCGCATCGTCATCGATGTGCCCGCATACCAGCACGCCACGGTTACCGTGCGTGTGAGCGGTGTCGATGCCGCCGCGGCCATCGCCGCCATCGACATCGTCGCTCGCCCGCAGGCAACGCTCGACCTGCATATTGCCCTAGACTCTCCTGTTACCGGCGAGGGTGTCGTGGGCTCCGTGCTACGCGTGTGCGCCCACGAGTACGCCACCGTCAACGTGACCTGCACGCAGACACTCGACGACAGCTGGATCGCACTCGACGACACCGGCCTGTTCCTGGACGAGGGCGCGCGCGTCAACGTGCAGCACACCGTCCTGGGTGCCGGCGCCAGCGCCACCGGCCTTGCCGGCGACCTGCTGGGCGACACCGCCAAGGTGACCATCGATACCGATTACCTGGGCGCCCGCGAGCAGGTGCGCGACTTTAACTACGAGCTGCGCCACCGCGGTCGCAAGACCGAGTGCGAGATCGACGCCAACGGCGTGCTGACCGGCACGTCCAAGAAGGTCTACCGTGGCACCATCGACCTCGTGCACGGCTGCAAGGGTGCAACCGGCACCGAACGCGAGACGGTGCTTTTGGCCAACAAGGGCGTCGACAACAAGACCGTTCCCGTCATTCTCTGTGACGAGGACGACGTCGCCGGCAACCACGGCGCCACCATCGGTCACGTCCGCGACGAGCAGCTGTTCTACCTCGCCTGCCGTGGCCTTGACCAAAACGCTGCCGAGGACCTGTTCATCCGCGCCAAACTGGAGGACGCCGCGCTTTCCGCCACCGACGAGCGCACCCGCGCCGCCGTCGTCCGCCTAGGCAACAACCTGATCGACAACTTTGAAGAGGAGCTCGCATGATCGACACCGAGCACGTTAAATGCGACACCTGTACTGCCCCCGAGCCCATGGAGCTCGACGCCAGCGACGAGGCTTCGCGCTGCTGGCCCACCGTGGACATCGAGACCAACCCCTACAAGGGCCAGTTCCCGCTGTTCCAGCAGCACCCCGAGATCGCTTTCCTCGATAGCGCCGCCACCGCGCAGCGCCCTGCCTGTGTGCTCGACGCCGAACGCGACTTCTACCAGCGCATGAATGCCAACCCCCTGCGCGGCCTGTACTCGCTGTCCGTCGAGGCCACCGACGCCATCGCGAAGGTCCGCCAGCAGATCGCCGACCTCATCGGCGCCTCACAGGCCAACGAGGTCGTCTTCACCCGCAACACGAGCGAGTCGCTCAACCTGGTCGCTAAGAGCTTTGCGCCCACAGTGCTCGAACCGGGCGACGAGGTCGTCATCACCATCATGGAGCACCACTCCAACCTGATTCCGTGGCAGCAGGTCTGCCGCGAGACCGGCGCCAAGCTCGTCTACCTCTACCCCACCAAGACCGGCCAGCTCACCACCGAGGAGGTTCTTGCCAAGGTGGGTCCCAAGACCAAGATCCTAGCCGTGGGACAGGTCTCCAACGTGCTGGGCGTCGAGAACCCGGTCAAGAACCTCGGCAAGCTCGTGCACAAGTACGGCGGCTATCTGGTCGTCGACGGCGCGCAGTCGCTGCCGCACATGCCGGTCGATGTGGCCGACCTGGGCGCCGACTTCTTTGCCTTTAGTGCGCACAAGGCCATGGGCCCCATGGGCATCGGCGTGCTGTGGGGCAAGATGGACCTGCTCAACGCCATGCCGCCCATGCTTACCGGCGGCGAGATGATCGATTCGGTCACCGAGCAGAACGCTGTCTGGGCTCCCGTCCCCGAGAAGTTCGAGGCCGGCACGCAGGACGCCGCCGGCATCTTCGCCACGGGCGCCGCACTCGATTACCTGGTCAACACGGTGGGTTACGAGAACATCCAGGCCCGCGAGCAGGCACTCGTCCACTATCTGATGGGCGAACTCATGCAGCTCGACTTTGTCCAGATCATCGGCTCCATCTATTGGGACAACCACCACGGCGTCGTGAGCTTTAACGTCAAGGGCATCCACCCGCACGACGTAGCGAGCATCATGGACATGGACGGCGTCTGCATTCGCGCCGGCCACCACTGTGCGCAGCCGCTGCTCACCTGGCTGGGCGTCGAGAACCTTGCCTGCTGCCGCGCCAGCGTGGCCTTCTACAACGACAAGGCCGATATCGACAAGTTCATCGCCGGCCTGCATCACGTTTGGAGCACGTTCAATGGGTAATCTGTACACCTCCACCACGTTTATGGAGCACAACTCGCACCCCGACTACAAGTACGAGATGGACGCCCCCACGCACGAGCACGACGGCATCAACCCCAGCTGCGGAGACGAGCTCACCTTGCAGCTACGTGTCGAGAACAACGTGATCGAGGAGGCCTCCTTTACCGGCCACGGCTGCGCCATCAGCCAGGCAAGCGCCGACATCATGGCCGACCTCATCACCGGCGAGACCGTCGAGGAAGCTCGCCGCTTGGCAGAGCTCTTCCTCGCCATGATCCGCGGCGAGCAGCTCTCCGAGGAGGACCTGGAAGATCTGGACGAGGCCGCCCAGCTCCAGGACATCTCGCACATGCCCGCCCGCGTCAAATGCGCCGAGCTCGCCTGGCGCACCCTCGACGGCATGCTCGAGGGGCAAGCAAACCAGTAGCGTATGCCCCGAATCCAAGGTTTTTGATTGCCGAGCCGCCCGATACGGGCGGCTCTGTTTTTTCTAATGAGCGCGAACGCACAAAGTCCGCGCGTCCGGCACCCCGTCTGTCATTTACCACACAGCCAGACGCGAACACGGGCGTTTTCCACAGCACCAAAGGCCTGCGGCAGGGCCACGAGCACGCCTAGCATCGTCCCATGCCCCATCCAGCTGGGCTCCGATTCGCTTCGCGCCTGCTGCAGACGGGTCCCATAGGGAGCGGCGTGCATTTTTGCGAGTATTCAGCACGCCAAGCTGTGTGTATACGCATCGAAAGCGTTAATCAACGTCTCCAGGCGCATATATAGTGCGTTTTAGAACAAGCATCGTGGTCTCAGGGGCGCAAACATGAGCTTCGGGAGCGCATCGGCAGGCATAAATAGCTTCGGGGCCCGTATGTTGCAAAATTGCGACGGTAGTGGCAGTACCGCGATGCTGAAAACTCCATTTTTTGCACGGCGCAGATGGGGGTAGGCACGGGCAAACCCGGACTGAGCCCTTATTTTATGCAAGATGGCGATTGTTCTATGCATATTAAGAAGTGCAGTTGCCGCACCAAGCTTTTGAACGCTTGTTGCGGCGTATGGACGACCCCATCTGCGGCGCACAGGCGACCCTACATCACGTTTCCGCCAGTCCGCATCGCCGTCCGCGCGCGGGCACGCACAATACGAGAGACGGTACTTTTGCCAATCCCGGTATAGCGCTCAATCTGGCGCACCGTGAAACCGGCATCGTGCAATCCAAAAATAACGGTATCGCGCTGCGCCGGCGGTGCGGCTTTAACCCCGCGAAGCGGAACCCCGAGTTCCTTAGCCATCTTGCCGGCAAAGGCGTGGCGTTCCCACTCCGTCTCTTTCATATCGCCCAGCGCTGGCTCGCCGCCGTCGGGCGTCGAAAGTGAATAGGCAATAAAGCCCTCGGCAGAACCAAAGAGCTCAAGCACGCAAGAAGGATCAGAAAATCCCCTCGCGACATCAGCCGCGTCACCGTCGTAAGCGCGCAAATGCTCCGCAAAGCTGCTCCAGGGATAACGCTCGATTAGGCCAACGCCCGCCTCCTGTGGATCGGCGTGTACGGAGCGAATAGCCTCCATCACCTGCCAGTCGGTATCGAGCGAGCGCCGGTCAAAACGGTTCTGGAACAGATGACCTGTGCGCCCCGTGCGTTTATTGAACCGCCGCGCGTACGTCAAAAGCAGCCGGTGCATCGCCGCGCTCATCGCGTCCTCGTAATCTGCCAGCACCAGATGCACGTGATTGCCCATAAGACACCAAGCGATAACCGTGACGCCTGCCTCCCGGCAGCAGTCGCGCATCAACTCCAAAAACTCCCACCGGTCTTCATCGCCCTCAAAGATGAGCTGCTTGCCCACACCGCGGGCACAGACATGGTAAAAGCCGGTAACCGTTCTCCAAACGCGCTGCATGGCGCTCCCTTCGCCGGGATCTGATTGCCATCCAATACAGCACGATTGAAGCGTGCCATCAAAACATTCACGCAAAACAATACACTCGCGCGGCCAAAGGCAGTAAACGGGCGGCGGACGGCACCGTTGCAACAGGTCAGACCCCGCAACGCATACAAGAGCCGACCAAAAGCTTGCCAAAGACGAACCCCCTCTACGGAAGTTCGCGACCACAGAACATATAGTTAAACCGTTTCAATTAAAACTTCCGGACTTCTCGCTACGAAAACTGAGCCGTTCGCCGAATATTCCGTGCATTTCGCGGTATTATAGGGGCTGCATGTCATGTCCCTTTCGAAGGGTCGCCCGGCAATCGCCAGCCACGACCCCCAGACGGGACGCCAACACGATAGAGAGGAGAGGCATGCAGTACTCACAGGAAGTGGAGAACATGTGCCCCGTTGCCAAGGGTGCATACCACGGCCCCGCACCCATCCCCGAGGAGGGCAAGTGGGTCCAGGCTAAGGAGATTTCCGACATCTCCGGTCTTACGCACGGTGTGGGTTGGTGCGCACCTCAGCAGGGCGCCTGCAAGCTCACGCTGAACGTCAAGGACGGCATCATCGAGGAGGCCCTCGTTGAGACCATCGGCTGCTCGGGCATGACCCACTCTGCCGCCATGGCTTCCGAGATTCTTCCCGGTAAGACCATCCTCGAGGCCCTCAACACCGACCTCGTCTGCGACGCCATCAACGTTGCTATGCGCGAGATCTTCCTGCAGATCGTTTACGGCCGCAGCCAGACCGCGTTCTCCGAGGGCGGCCTGCCCGTGGGCGCCTCCCTCGACGACCTCGGCAAGGGCCTTCGCTCTCAGGTCGGCACCATGTTCGGCACCAAGGCCAAGGGCGCTCGTTACCTCGAGCTCGCTCAGGGCTACGTCACCCGCATGGCTCTCAACGACAAGAACGAGATCATCGCATTCGAGTTCCTGAACCTCGGCAAGTTCACCGACGCCGTCAAGGCCGGCAAGACCCCCGAGGAGGCCATCGCTGGCGCTATGGGCCACTATGGTCAGTGGGAGAACGCTGCCAAGTACATCGACCCGCGCACCGACGAGGAGACTCACTCCGTCGCCAGCGTGTTCCCGGTTCACGAGTAGAAAGGGAGGGAAATAACTATGACTGTTACGTTCGAAGGTTACGAGCGCCGCGCTGACAAGATCAACAAGTGCCTCGCCGACAACGGCATCGCCTCCCTCGAGGAAGCTCTGCAGATCTGCACCGACAAGGGCTTCAACCCGCGTGAGATCGTCAACAACACCCAGTCCATCGCCTTCCAGAACGCCGAGTGGGCCTACACCCTCGGTTGCGCTCTCGCTGTCAAGCGTGGCGCCAAGACCGCTTCTGAGGCTGCCGCCATCATCGGCGAGGGCATCCAGGCCTTCACCGTTCCCGGCTCCGTCGCCGAGGACCGCAAGGTCGGTCTGGGCCACGGCAACCTGGGCGCTATGCTGCTCTCCGACGACACCGAGTGCTTCGCCTTCCTGGCTGGCCACGAGTCCTTCGCTGCCGCTGAGGGCGCTATCGGCCTGGCTCTGAACGCCAACAAGGCTCGCAAGAAGCCGCTGCGCGTTATCCTCAACGGTCTGGGCAAGGACGCCGCTCAGATCATCGCCCGCATCAACGGCTTCACCTACGTGAAGACCCAGTTCGACTACTACACGGGCGAGCTCAAGGTCGTCGAGACCATCCCCTACTCCGATGGTCCCCGCGCTGCCGTTAACTGCTACGGCTCCGACGACGTCCGCGAGGGCGTTGCCATCATGTGGCACGAGAACGTCGACATCTCGATCACCGGTAACTCCACCAACCCCACGCGCTTCCAGCACCCCGTCGCCGGCACCTACAAGAAGGAGCGCCTCGAGGCTGGCAAGAAGTACTTCTCCGTCGCTTCTGGTGGCGGCACTGGCCGTACCCTGCACCCGGACAACATGGGCGCCGGCCCTGCCTCTTACGGCATGACCGACACCATGGGCCGTATGCACTCCGACGCCCAGTTCGCCGGTTCTTCCTCCGTGCCTGCGCACGTCGACATGATGGGTCTCATCGGCATGGGCAATAACCCCATGGTCGGTGCCACCGTCGCCTGCGCTGTCGCCGTCGAGGAGGCCCTCAAGGCCTAGTCGCGCCCGCGCGATGCTCACATAGTTGAGCTTTGGAGCCGCTGCCTTTCGGGGTAGCGGCTCTTTTTGTTTACGCTGTCGCAGGGCAGCTAATGCCGATATATCAGTTGGGGCGAAATACGAGATGTGATGAGACGGAGCGTCAGAACGTCCATGACGCCCACCTGCCATATTTGCCCTTTACCGATTTGCCGAGTCTTTGCGGCCCCATTGCCGATCACCCGTGCGACAATGCGCCGGACGAGAAAGGAATCCGATGGAATCGACTGATGTACTGGTAATTGGATCTGGCATTGCGGGACTTTGCGCCGCCATCGAAGCGGCACGCACGGGTGCAACCGTCACTGTGGCAAGCGCCGGCAAGACTATGAGTGGATCGAGCTTCTTCCCCGGAACCTGGGGCCTGGGGCTTATCGGACCCGTTAACGAAGACGACGAACAAGACCTCATCGACACCATCCAGACCGTTGGTGGCGGCGTCGCCGACCCCGAGCTTGTCCAGACGTTTGTCCGCGGCATTCCCCAGGCAATTGAATGGCTCGAGCAAGACCTGGGCGTTGAGCTCCAGCGTCCGCAAAGCGCCGAGAGCGCCCAGCAAAAGCAGTTTATCCCCTGCTTTGACCACAAGACGCGCATGTGGCGCGGCCTCACCCGCAAACCCCTTGAGGACGCTCTGACAGCCCGAATCGAGTCACTCGGCATTCGCCTGCTCCCCCGCTATGAGCTTATCGACCTTGTTGAGGACACGAACGGTAGAATAACCGGAACCGTGCTCTACGACCTCACCGAAAATCGAATCGTGCCCTTTGCTGCCAAGGCCACGATCATCGCAACCGGTGGCACAGGCGGCCTGTTCGAGCGCAGCCTTACGTCGGCTGATGTGCTCAGCTCCTCGCAGGCCATCGCGCTGGCGCACGGCGCAACACTTACTAATATAGAGTTCATGCAGATGATGCCCGGTTTCATCGAGCCCAAGCGCAACCTGGTCTTCAACGAGAAAACCTGGCGCTACGTACATGTAGACCAGCCGGTAGATATTGCCGACGACAAGCTGGACGACCTGCTTGAGCAACGCTCCGGATACGGTCCCTTCACTTCGCGCCTGGCTTCCAGCGCCATCGATCTCGTCATCGATCAGGCAGGTGTCGAAGGCCTGGCACTCCACTACGACTTTCCCCGCGAGGATGTCCCAGAGTTTGTGCAGACCTTTGCCACCTGGCTGCAAGACGAGCACGGCATCGCCCCGACTGACGAGATGCGCGTTGCGATGTATGCCCACGCCGCTAACGGCGGCATCAAGATCGATAAGACCGCGCAAACGGGCGTTGAGGGCCTCTACGCTTGCGGCGAGGCGACAGGCGGCATGCACGGCGCCGACCGCATTGGTGGCTTGTCAAGCGCCAACGGCATCGTGTTCGGGCGCATCGCAGGCGCATCGGCAGCCCAAGCAGCACAGAAAGAGCCCGAGACAGCCCTGAAGGCGGATATCGCCCTCCCCCAGTACGGCATAGCCGCAACAGATGCCGAACGCCTGACACACAGCCTAAGGCACACGATGAGCACCTATTGCATGATCAACAGGACCGAAACAGGCCTATCCGAGGCACTACACGAGCTTGAAAACATTCAAGATGATGCCACAGCTCTAAATAAGCCGCATGCCAACGACAGCGAAATCGCTGCGCTCGCCCGCATACAGTCGCAGATTCAACTAGCACAGGAAATGGTCAAAGCCATGCGCAACCGAACCGAAAGCCTGGGCTCGCACTATCGAGCGAATTAAACTGGACACCTATCTAAAGCAGAACACAACTAATCGATATCTATGGGCCCCGTGAGCTCGAAGTGGCACGGGGCCCATTCGTGTCCGCACGGCAGCGTATCCTTATTCCGAATACAGAGCGTGCAAAGCCTGCATAGACAATAGACCAGCGAGGAGGAGATATGGACAGTAGAGATATCGAGAAGTGGCGTGTCAAACTTGATAGCTACGCCAATGTGGAAGACGGCGTTGAGTATTGGCTCGCACGCGATTTAATGGAACCCATGGGATACACTCGATGGGAGAACTTCGCCGAAGTTGTTAAGAGGGCAAAAGTCTCGTGCGAAACAAATAAAACTCCAGTTGATTCCCATTTTCGTGACACCACGAAAATGGTAACTGCCGGTGTCGCCGCTCGTGCGGTTAAAGACTACAAGCTTACGCGCTATGCATGCTATTTAATCGCCCAGAACGGAGATTCAAACAAGCCAGAGATTGCACTCGCCCAAGCATACTTTGCCGTGCAGACGCGCCGCCAAGAGCTCATAGAGCAGCGCTTCGCAGAGATTCAGCGCTTACAGGCGCGCCACTCGCTATCCGATTCAGAGAAACAGCTCTCGGGTATTGCATTCAAACGCGGCGTGGACTCCAAAGGATTCGCGATCATCAAGTCGAAGGGCGATGAAGCGTTATTCGGCGGCAGAAGCACGGCGGAAATGAAGCAGCAGCTCGGCATACCCAAGAGCGCGGCATTGGCGGACAGGTTAGCCGATGTCCTCATCAAAGCAAAGGACCTTACGAACTCGATGACGGCCTTCAACGCCGAGGAACACGACCTGTACGGTCTGGACAAGATCAAGCAAGAGCACGTCGAGAACAACACAAGCGTGCGTGGCAGCCTCATCGACCGCGGAATTGTACCCGAGAACCTACCGCCTGCCGAAGATACAAAGAAGCTCGAACGTCGCGTGAAAGAAGACGAGAAAAAGCTCAAGGAGGGTACAGACGGATTCACCGACCCCCAGGGCAGGCTCGACTTGTAAAGCGTCTGTGCCCTTACGGGTTCGGCCTCATGCGAGGTTAATAAAAAAGACGGCCAACCGAAGTTGACCGTCTTAACAATCTTTGGTGGGCCGTCAGGGGGTCGAACCCTGGACCTTGGGATTAAGAGTCCCCTGCTCTACCAACTGAGCTAACGACCCAAAGCTAAAGTCCGTCGTAGCGGACTTTAGAGGAGATATCGTGTGGTGGGCCGTCAGGGGGTCGAACCCTGGACCTTGGGATTAAGAGTCCCCTGCTCTACCAACTGAGCTAACGACCCGATATCAACACGAAGCAAGAACTGGGGTGGGTAAAGGGACTCGAACCCTCGACCTACGGGACCACAACCCGTCGCTCTAGCCAACTGAGCTACACCCACCGTGTCCTGTGCGCTTCGCGCTCGACTATTATTGCAAGGAACGCCACGCGATGCAAGCCCCAATTTTCAAGAATTTTGAAAAGAGTTTTTCGAGCCCGTTTCGAGCAAATCCCACCGGTTCCATAGGAGTAAACTTGCTCCACCCAATGCTCGAAAGGATAGGCATGAAAGAACTCTCCAACCGCACGGCGGCGTTTACCGATTCGGTCATCCGCCGCATGACGCGCATCTCCAACAAGTATGGTGCCGTCAACCTGTCGCAGGGCTTCCCCGATTTCGATCCCCCGGCGCAGCTGCTCGATAGCCTCAGCACCATTGCCACCGACCCCAAGCCGCTTTACCACCAGTACTCCATCACCTGGGGCTCCCAGGCCATGCGCGAGGCGCTTGCCGCCAAGCAGGAGCACTTTATGGGCATGCCGATCAACCCCAACGAGAACATCGTGGTCACCTGCGGCTCCACCGAGGCCATGATGGCCGCCATGATGACGGTCACGAACCCCGGCGACAAGGTCGTCATCTTCTCGCCATTCTACGAGAACTACGGCGCCGACACGATCCTTTCGGGTGCGGAGCCTATCTACGTGCCGCTCAACCCGCCCACCTTTGACTTTGACCGTGAGGTCCTGGAGGCGGCCTTCCGCGACAACGATCCCAAGGCGATCGTTCTATGCAACCCGTCCAACCCCTGCGGCAAGGTCTTTACCCGCGAGGAGCTCACCCTTATCGCCGACCTGTGCAAAAAGTATGACGCCTACTGCATCACCGACGAGGTCTACGAGCACATCGTCTACGCGCCCCACGAGCACGTGTACATGGCCACGCTGCCCGGCATGTTTGAGCGCACCATCAGTTGCAGCTCGCTATCCAAGACCTACTCCATCACCGGCTGGCGCCTGGGCTACACCATCGCTCCTGCCGAAATCACCGAGCGCATCAAAAAGGTTCACGACTTCCTCACCGTGGGCGCCGCCGCTCCCCTGCAAGAGGCCGTCGTCACCGCCCTCAACTTCGACGACAGCTATTACCAGGAGGTCCTCGACCTCTACACCGCCAAGCGCGACCTATTCTGTCAGGGACTCGACAGCATCGGACTCACGCACAACGTGCCGCAGGGCGCCTACTACGTGATGATGGATATCTCGGAGTTTGGCTATAACAGCGACCTCGACTTCTGCGAGGATTTGGCCTCCAAGGTGGGCGTGGGCGCCGTGCCCGGCTCGAGCTTCTTCCGCGAGCCCGTCAACCATCTGATTCGTTTCCACTTTGCCAAACGAGACGAGACGCTTAACGCGGCACTGGAGAACCTCAAGTCTCTGCGTGATAAAATCGAACCGCGCGGGTAAGGACGGTCAGTAACTAAAGGCACTAAAGAAACCTCGTGAACCCGTTGGGCCACGAGGTTTCTTTTTATAGCGACCTCATTTATTTTTTTGAGCGCTATACTTTAGTCACGGAGCAACTCGTCCCAGAGAGGAATACTATGGCAGAGCAGCTTATCGGAGCGCTCGAGGCCGGCGGCACCAAGATGGTCTGCGCCACGGGCTATGCAGACGGTATGGTCCTGGAGTGCGAGCAGATCGCGACCACGACCCCGCAGGAGACCGTCGAGGCCGTCAACGCATGGTTTGCGAACAAGGGCATCGCCGCGCTGGGCATCGGCGCCTTTGGCCCCACCGCAGTCAACCCCGCCTCGCCCCAATACGGCAAGATCCTGGAGACGCCCAAAACGGCATGGCGCTACTTTGACCTGCTGGGCACCATCCAAAACGAGCTCAATATTCCCTGCGGCTACGACACCGACGTCAACGTCGCCTGCCTGGGCGAGGTCACCTTTGGTTGCGCCCAGGGCCTCACTGACGTGGTGTATCTGACCATCGGTACCGGCGTGGGCGCTGGCGTGCTCTCGGGCGGTAAGCTCGTGCACGGCATGATGCATCCCGAGGCCGGTCACATCCTGGTCACGCGCGACCCGCGCGACACCATTGGCGAGCACAGCGCCTGCCCCTTCCACGACAACTGCCTCGAGGGCCTCATCGCCGGCCCCGGCGTTAAAAGGCGCTGGGATGGCAAGAGCGCCGGAGACATGGCCGATGACCCGGAGGCCATGGATCTGCTCGCCGGCTATCTGGCGCAGGCGCTCATGACCTACATCCTGTGCTATGCGCCGCAGAAGATCGTCATCGGCGGCGGCGTGGCCGACCACACCCCCATCGTGCCGCTCGCGCGCAAGAAGTGCGCCGAGATGCTCAACGGCTATATCGTCACGCCCGAGGTCAACGACATCGATACCTACATCGTCAACAACAGCCTCGAGGGCAAGCAGGGCATCATGGGCTGCCTGGCCCTAGGCGCACAGGCGCTTCAGTAACAGACGCACCCACAGGGCGTGGCGCACCCGGCAAATCCGACCTATGGAACGACGCCGCCACACCTCATATAAGCCCTCCAATAAAAAAGGCCGCCTAGGACCAAACAATGCGTCCTTAGGCGGCCTTTTTGGCGCACATCAGCGACCGTAAGAGATATCGGAGCACAACGCCCGTTGCCGCTCCACAGCAGTCGATCATCACATCGGTGATCATGCCGGCGCGTCCCGGCACAAAGAGCTGAATCGTCTCGTCGATCGAGGGAATCAGCAGCAGGAACACTGCCGTGGGCAGCAGCACGTCAAAGGTGCGTCGGCCCTCAAAATCAAAGGCGTGCGTTGCCAGGATGCCGAGCACCAAATACTCGGTAAAATGCGCGCACTTACGAACAACAAAGTTGGTCACCCATTCATATGGAAGTCCCACGCCGTGCAGGAAACCGCGGATAGCTTCCATGACCGTTAGGCTCAGTGAGCCCGACCCCGAGCCGGGAACCAGCGAATTGCCCCAGATCAAGAGCGCCATCAGGCAGGTTACGACCGCCCATTTTCGATTGATCTTAACCATGCAGAAGTTATGCCTCCGCACGGAGCGGCGCGAAGCTGGCGGTACCGCCCTCGATAACGCTCAGATAAGCACGGCCCGTACGCTTGGCGGTAGAGGACTGAAGACGCTCGATCTCTTCCTCGAGGATCTGATTGACGCGCTCGTGACGACGATTTTCCATAATGCCGGCGGCAATAGCCTCGGCCCGCTCGATGCTCTCACGCGAGATACGGGCAGTATCCTCGGGGAACACAGCGCTGTGACGGCCGACATAGGCGGGGGCAGCAGGCTGAGGGGCAGCGACGGGAGCGGGGGCTGAAACAGGAGCAGGCTCGTCAATCTCATCCAGAATCGCGGTGGCGGCGGCCCACATACCCTCGTGGCCCGAGTAATCGGCCATGGGGACATCAACCTCGAGCGAGGCGTCCGGAAGGTCGCCGGTGTCGATGCGATCTTGGGCATCAATCGATGCGGTGATGGCTGCAGGCTCATCGAGGTCATCGAGATCGATGCCCGCGGCACCGGAGATGATAGGCATGCTGGCGAGGTTTGCATTGTACGGCGCAGCCTCAGCCGCCTGCTGCTGGGCAGGAGCGCCCCAAAGCGAGCTTTCGGCGGCACGGCGGGCGGCAACAGCCTCCTCGTCCGCGGTCATGGCTTCATCAACGTACGAATTATCGGCAGAAGCGTTCGCGTCCGCCGAGGTAGCGCTGTAGGCGTTATTGACCGCCGCATTGGCAACGAGTGCCACGAAAGCCGCCGTGCTGCCCGCAGGGGCGGCCTGGGAGCCCGACACGGCGCGTGCCGCGGCGGCGATATCATCGCGATTGAAGGAGCCGGTCTGCCCGCCGTTGGTGAGCTCGTCGATGGCGACTTGATAGACGTCGCGCGAGCGTGCAGGGTCGCAGCTCACCGGCGAATCGTCGTCGAGCATGCTGTCGATCATGGACCAAGCCTCGGCCTCGTCCATAGCATCTGCGGCTCGAGCGATGGTAGGGACACCATCATCGGCATGACGGCGCTGGAACGCACCAGTCAGGCCGGAAAGGAATGCCGAGGTAGACTGCTCCGACTGAGCCTGAGAAGCAGAAGCCGCAGCGTACGGAATCGCATCCTGCTGCTGAGCTGGAATCGAGGCGGTCTTGAACTCGCTTTGATGCTGATTGAGATTGGCGGCACCGCCCATGGCATCGGGCTGGAACAGACGCTCTTCACGCTGCGCACGATACTCGGAGATACCCAGCGAGGCGGCATAGATACCCACGCCCGCCACCGCGCCCACGGCGAAGGGAACTGCACCCGCCACGACCGTCTCGTTCGCCGACGAAAACGGCAGCGTCGCGGCATACATAACCACGGGAGCGGCAAGGCCGATCCCGCACGAAAGTCCGGCAAGGACTGCTCGTTGTGTTGCATCAGAAGAAGCCATGAGCTCTCCCCATCTTCCAGCACCCAAATCGCATCATTCAGTTGGCTGCGCGAGAGAAGATGAAGCGGGGCTATGCCCCAAAGCAACGGTATATGGTTCGTTTCATCTGCGTTTTCCGTCGCGAAGCTTAAAAGTTATTATGCGAAACCGACCCTCCGATTGCAAGCGGCGATGCCGGATTGTGGCTCGAAAACCGCTGCTTGTCGGTCATAAGGTCAAAAAATGTTGCCGAGTGGCACCATAAAGAAAGGGCCGGGATATAAAACCCTGGCCCTATTGCCCATTCTTATGGCAGCTTTGCACGCAGTTATGGTCTAAAACGTCTGCTCGTAGTCGCTGTGTTTTTTGGCCGAACGCACCAGGAACTCCTGGTTGGTGTTGGTGCCCTTAAGACCCTTGATAAACGATGCGGCCGCGCGCTCGGTGTTGTTCATGCCGGCAAGAATGCGACGCAGACCAAAGACAAACGGGCGCATCTGCTCGTCGACCAACAGGTCCTCGTTACGCGTACCGGAGGCAACGGGGTCGATAGCCGGGAAGATGCGGCGGTCGGCCAGGTCGCGGTCGAGCTTAAGCTCCATGTTGCCGGTGCCCTTGAACTCCTCGAAAATGACCTCGTCCATCTTGGAACCGGTGTCGATGAGGGCAGAGGCCAGGATGGTGAGCGAGCCGCCGTTCTCGATATTGCGGGCTGCACCCAGGAAGCGCTTGGGCGGATACAATGCCGCCGAATCGACGCCGCCCGAAAGGATGCGGCCTGAGGCGGGCGCCGCCAAGTTGTAGGCGCGGGCGAGGCGCGTGATGGAGTCGAGCACCACCACGACGTCGCCACCCAGCTCTACGATGCGCTTGGCGCGCTCGATGACGAGCTCTGCCACGCGGGTGTGGTTGTCGGCAGGCATATCGAAGGTCGACGCCACAACCTCACCCTTGATAGAACGCTGCATATCGGTGACCTCTTCGGGGCGCTCGTCGACGAGCAGGCAGATGAGGTGCACCTCGGGGTTGTTAATCGAGATGGACTGGCAGATCTTCTTGAGGATCGTGGTCTTGCCGGCCTTGGGCGGGGACACGATCAGGCCACGCTGGCCCTTGCCGATCGGTGACACGATGTCGATGGCGCGACCGGTAATAGAGTCCTTGCCGTGCTCCATGCGCAGCGGCTCGTTGGGATAGACCGGGGTGAGGTCGCCGAACTTGGGACGGTTGCGAATCTGCTCGGGGTCCAGACCGTTGACGGTCGTGATTTTGGCGAGGCCGGCGCGCTTGTCGCCGCCGCGCGAAGGACGCAGCGAGCCCTCGATGACGTCGCCCGTGCGCAGGCGCGCGGAGCGGATGAGGTAGGCGGGCACGAAGGCGTCGTCGTTGGACTTCATGTAGCCATGGGCGTGGATGATGCCGGAGCTGTCCGGGCGAATCTGCAGAATGCCCTTGATGTCGCGGAAGCCCTCGGCCTTCGCAGCGGTGACGTAGATTTCCTCGACGAGCTCAGCCTTCTTTTTGCCGGTCGTCTCGATCTCGAACTCTTTTGCCTTCTCGCGCAGCTCGGCGACCTTCATGGCCGCAAGCTCCTCGCGCGAAAGCGTTGGCTCGGTGGGAGCGGCATTACGCTCCTTGTTGCGTTGCTTGCGATCGCGCTGGCGGTTGCGACGGTCGTTGTTGCGCTCGTCCTTGCGCTCGTTGCGCTCCTCGTTGCGCTTGTGCTGGCGACGGTTGGGGCGAGCGCCGTCTTCGCCCTCGGCGGGGGCGGCACCATCGGTTGCGGTGGTGTCAACATTGGCCGCAGCGGCGTCATTGGCCTCGGCGCCAGAATCAACCTGCGCTTCGACATCAGCATGCTGCTCGGCGGCCTTGGCCTTAACGGACTTCTTGCGACCGCGCTTGGGCTTCTCGGATGCAGGCTGTTCGACGTCCTGGGGCTCGACCGCATCAGTCGATGCATCGGCGGTCGTCTCGGCGGAATCCTCGGACGCACCCTTCTTGGCAGCCTTAGCCTTGGACGTGCGCTTAGCAGCAGTGCGACGGCTGCGACCGGGACGGACGTCGGCGGGCTCGGCATCGGCAGAAACGGCCTCGGAAGTCGTGGCATCCTGGACGGGTGCATCGGCAGCAGTTGAGGACTTGGCAGTCGCCGCAGCATCCCGAGCGGCAGCGGCTGCGGCTGCGGCCTTCTCGGCCTCGACAAAGGCCTTGGGCTTGCGACCGCGACGGTGCGGGCGCAAAGCCGGATCGACAACGGGAACTTCGCTGGCCTCGACAGGCGCAGCGGGCTCAACAGGCGATGTGCCCTCCCCTGCCGCGGAACGGACCGAAGCCTCAGTGGGCTCGGGGGTTACCTGTTCAGCAACCTGCTCGGCCTTAGCAGCCGTGCGACGGTGTGTGCGCGGTGCCGGCTTCTCGGTCGGCTGGTCGGCGGCAAGAACCTCGGTGGCGGCAGGAGTCTCGAGTACAGACGGAGCTGCAAGCTCGGTCAGAGCCGCGGCCTCGCGCTCGGCAGCACGACGGCGGGCGCGCACCACCTGAGCCTCGCTAATCTGCGCCAACGCACGTGCCTGCGCGACCTCATCGGAAATCGGCGCCGAGGAGTCAGCTGCAACGGTGAGCTTGGCGCGCGTCGTGCGCGTGGTACGGCGCTTTGGCTTGGTGACCTCCTCGCCGTCAGCGGCAGGCTTGGCCGTGCGGCGCATGCGCTTGGGCTTTGCCGGAGCAGCCTCCTCACCAGTTGCAGGCACGGCCTTCTCAGCCGCTACAGGCATAGGCGTCGAAGCAGCCTTAGGCGTCTCAGGAGCCGAGGCTTGAGCGGGCGCCGCGACCTGGTCCGACGCAACCGGTGCAGCGGGAGCGGCCTGCGTCGTCGTTATTTCGTTTTCTTGCTGTTGATCAGACACAGTGTTTGCTCAACTTTCTTTTCAAGCCCTGTGATCACATGCTCCCTGCATAAACCTTCAGGGCGGCTAAACAGTCTAGTTCCGTTCAAAACGACGGACATCATTGATCTGTATCGAGATGATTGCGTCAACTACGCAGCGTTAGTGTAACACAACCGCCGCCACCTGCAACTTAGTCATTGGGGACGTTCTTAAACGACTAGTCAAAAGGGACACTCTTTGTTTGCCACCCACAAATCTGACTGCCTCCGCCAAAACTATGGCGGTTTACTACGATGAATCGCTCAACCGCGACCACTCCGAAACTTGTTGAACTAAAACCGCAGGTAGATGCCTTGCACTTTTTAGCAAAACGCCGGCGTGGTTAGAATTCCTCAATTCATCGTAGTAAACTGGCATAGTTTCGTATTTCCAGCAGTTCCAAATTCATCAATACGTCGGCGTTTGCGAAAAAAGCCCGACCTCCGTAGGAGATCGGGCTTATAGGGCTCAGTTAAACCAAACCTACACGGTCAAATGACCCGCAGATTACATCTGCTCGGGCGCGGAAACGCCAACGAGGGTAAGCACCAGGGCGAGCGTCACGCGGACAGCGTCGCAAGCTGCCAGACGGGCGCGCGAAAGCTCGGGGTCGACGGGACGGCCCTCGCTCGGCAGAACCTGGCAGGCAGCGTAGAAGCTGTGGAAGTCGCCGGCGAGCTCCTCGGCAAAGTGGGTCAGACGGAACGGAGCGCGATCGCGAGCACAGCTGGCGATCAGGTCGGTGAGCTCGTTGAGCTTGCGCGAAAGGGCGAGCTCGGTCGGGTCGGTCAGCAGCGAGTAATCGACGTTCTCACCGATGGCCTTGGCGGCAACGGCCTTCATGCCCATCTCGTCGGCCTGCTCGGCGGTAACGTCGGCGGCACGGCGCAGGATGGAGCACACGCGGGCGTGAGCATACTGCACGTAATAGACCGGGTTGGAGTTGTCGCGCTTCTTAACGGCCTCGATGTCGAAGTCGACCATCTGGTTGGAGCTCTTGGAGATGAGCGTGTAGCGAGCGGCATCGGAGCCGACCTCGTCGACGAGCTCCTGCAGGGTCACCATGGTGCCCTTGCGCTTGGACATACGGACGGGCTTGCCGTTACGCAGCAGGTTGACGAGCTGGCCCAGCAGAACCTCAAACTTGCCGGGGTAACCCAGAGCGTCGCAGACGCAGCGTACGCGCTCGATGTAACCGTGGTGGTCGGCGCCCCAGATGTCGATGACGTGATCGACGCGCTGGAACTTATCCCAGTGATAGGCGACGTCGGAGGCGAAGTAGGTGTACTCGCCGTCGGACTTGATCAGGACGCGGTCCTTGTCGTCGCCCAGATCGGTGGAGCGGAACCACAGGGCGCCGTCCTTGGTGTAGAGGTAGCCCATCTTGTCGAGCTTCTCAAAAGCGCGGTCGACGGCGGAGGTGCCGGCGGTCTCGCCCTCGGTGTCCTTCACATACAGCGAGCGCTCGGAGTACCAACGATCGAAGTCGCAGTTGACGGCGTGGCAGAGGTCGCGCATGTTATCGACCATCTTTACATAGCCGCGCTCGCGGAAGCTCTCCATGCGCTCCTGAGGATCGGCGTTGACCCACTTATCGCCGTCGGTGCGCCAGAACTCGGCGGCCTCGTCGATGATGTAGTCGCCGCCGTAAGAGTCCTTGCCCAAGGTCTCGGCAAAGTTGTCCTGATACGGATGGGTCTCGGGGTGCTCGTCGTTCTCGTCGGCAACAAAGGCGTCACGGTCGGCGATCAGCAGCTTGTGAGCCTCGTCGATATCAACGCCCTGCTTGGCGATGATGTCGGCAAGCTGCATATAGCGCGTGCTGATGGAGTTGCCGAAGGTGTTCATCTGAGAGCCGTGGTCATTGATGTAGAACTCACGCTGGATCTCATAGCCGGCGTGGTCCATAACGCGGCAGAGCGAATCGCCCAGCGCGGCCCAGCGGCCGTGGCCGATGTGCATGGGGCCGACGGGGTTGGCGGAAACGAACTCGACCTGGGTCTTCAGGCCACCACCGACGTTGGACTTAGCGAAGTCCATGCCCTTCTCGCGAGCCTCGCCAAAGATGGCATTCTTAACGGCAACGGAGAGGTAGAAGTTGATGAAACCGGGGCCTGCGATCTCAACCTTCTCGATCGCGGGATCCTCGGGCATATGGGCAACGATGGCCTCGGCGATCTTGCGCGGGGCGCAGTGGGCCAGCTTGGCGGACTTCAGGGCCATGGTAGAGGTCCACTCGCCATGAGAAGTGTCAGCCGGTCGCTCGATAGCGCAATCGTCAAGTTCAAATGCGGAAAGGTCGCCGGCCTCCTGGGCCGCAGCAAGCGCAGCGCGTACCAGCTCTTCAATCTTCTCGGGCATAGATCCTCCTTGTGTTAAAGCCCCCGAGCTCTTGGTCACTCGTAGGGCAAAAGCCAGAGTTTGTAGCACTCTATCACAAGCGAGGGGCACTGTCGCAGGGTAAAGCCAATCGAAATTGCATATGCACAAAATTGACTACAGCTTGTATGGAGTCACTCAAAGATGCCGGTCTGCCTGCAGATTATGCACGCGTTGAAAATGCATAAAGGTGTGAATGAGCTGTGTCTTTTATCGAATACTCTTACCTATCAGAGTTGTGTGCTTTTCCTGCATAAAGCGAGGATTTGCGCACGTCAGCGTGTTATTCTAGACATACGTAAATTCGTATAAGTTGGAGGTAGCATGTTCTCAATCGGTCAACACGTCATTCATCCGGGTCAGGGAGTCTGCACCGTCGTCGGTTTTAGGGACGACACGCCGCAGCCCATGTTGTTGCTCGAGGCCAAGCAGGGGCATGCGCAGACGATCCTTATGTACCCCGTGGCGCAGGCCGACCGTCTGCATGCCGCCATCTCTCAGCAAGATGCCGAGCATCTGCTGAGCCACTATGGCGAGCTGGAGTGCGACACCTTTACCGAGCGCAACAGCTCGCTTGAAGAGACACACTTTAAGCAGCAGCTCAAGCTGGGCGCGCCCGAGACGGTCCGCGTGGCAAAGACCATGATGCACCGCATTCGCCAGGCCGAGGAAGCCGATAAAAAGCCCAGCTCTTACTATATGCGTGTACTCAAGGAAGCCAAGCGCCGCTCCATCGAGGAGTTCGCCGTGGCATTGGGCGTCACCGAGGAGGCCGCCGAAGCCCGCCTAGCCCAAGCCGCCCTCAACTAACCCATCCGCGCCAAAAACCACCACAAAGGGGACAGGCACCTTTGTGGTGGTTTTTTCGTTCTAGTCGTTCTAGTAGTATTCATTCTTAGCGATACCTGCGAGCACAAGGAGTCTTTTATGGCAGAGCCACTTTCCGCCGGAATCACCCGCGACCGTGCGTTCGAATTGCTCAACGAGCACAATAAGGACCCGTTCCACATCACCCACGGCGAAACGGTCGAGGGCACCATGCGCTACTTTGCGCGCGAGTTCGACCCCGAGAACGAGGAGTTTTGGGGCATCGTCGGTCTGCTGCACGACCTAGATTGGGAGGAGCATGAGGACGACCCCATGAACCACACCATCTATGCGGCCGAGATCCTTGAAGGCGAGGGCGCCTCTCCCGATCTCATTCGCGCCATTCAGACGCACACGTCGGACTTCAACACCTCGCTGCCCAAGCCCGAGCTGCAGATGGAAAAGATCCTGTTTGCCTGCGACGAGCTCACCGGCTTGATCGGTGCTGCCGTCATCATGCGTCCGAGTAAGAGCGTCATGGACTTTACGACCAAGTCGCTCAAGAAAAAGTTCAAGGACAAGCGCTTTGCCGCCGGCTGCTCGCGCGACGTGATTACGCAGGGTGCCGAGATGCTGGGCTGGGAGCTCCCCGAGCTCTTCGACCGTACCATCGCGGCCATGCAGTCCTTCGCCCCCGACCGCGACACCTTTCAGGCTTAATTCCAAAACCATCACAAAGGGGACAGGCACCTTTGTGGTGGTTTTTGTTTGCGCGGGCGTTAGGGGCGGACCTGGCCGGTGCCTCGGAGCTTGTATTTGTAGGTGGTGAGGGCCTCGGCGGCAAAGGGGCCGCGGGCGTGGAGCTTTTGGGTCGAGATGCCAATCTCGGCGCCCAGGCCAAACTCGCCGCCGTCGGTAAAGCGCGTGCTGGCGTTGGCATACACGGCCGAGGCATCGACCTCGTCCAGGAAGCGCTCGCAAGCATCCGTGTCCTCTGCAACGATGGCCTCGGAGTGCATCGTGCCGTAGCGGTTGATGTGCGCGATGGCCTCGTCCTCGTTCGCCACGACCTTCACGCTCATCTCGAGCGCCAGATACTCGCGACCCCAGTCCTCCTCAGTCGCGGCAACGTAGTCATCGCCCTCGGCAAGCCCGGCGTCGGCGCATGCGGCGCACGTGGCCTCGTCGCCGTGAATGAACACGCCGTGGTCGTGCAGCACGGCAACGACCGCAGGCAAAAACACATTGGCCACAGCATGGTCGACCAGCAGCGACTCGGCGGCATTGCACACGCCTACACGCTGGGTCTTGGCATTAACGATAATGTTGAGCGCCTTATCAAAGTCGGCGGACTCATGCACGTAGATATGACAGTTGCCCGTGCCCGTCTCGATCACCGGCACAAGCGACTCGCGCACGCAGCGCTGGATCAGGCCTGCACCGCCGCGCGGAATGAGTACGTCGACAATACCGCGGAGCTTCATGAGCTCGCCAGTGGCCTCGCGGTCGGTGGACTCGATCATCGAGATAGCCTCGCGCGGGAAGCCCTTGGTCTCGAGCGCATCGGCCAGCAGCTCAGAAATCATGGCACACGAGTGATAGGCCAGCGAGCCGCCGCGCAGAATGCAGGCGTTGCCGGTGCGGATGCAGATGCCCGCGGCGTCGGCCGTCACGTTGGGGCGCGCCTCGTACACCATGGCGACCAGGCCCAACGGCACGCTCACGCGGGTGAGGTCCACGCCGCTTGCGAGCACGCGGTGGTCGAGCACGCGGCCGACAGGATCGGGCAGCTCGGCGAGCTTCTCCAGGCCGGCGGCCATACCCTCAACGCGCTCGGGCGTCAGCAGCAGACGGTCGAGGAGCCCCGCCGAGGTCCCCGCATCGCGCGCGGCGGACATATCGAGCTCGTTGGCGGCAACGATGGAGTCGACACCGTTGCGCAGTGCTGCGGCCATGGCGCGCACGGCCTCCTGGCGCTGCTCGTCGCTCGCCGTGGCAAGCGAGGCCGACGCTGCCTTAGCGGCAACGGCAAGATCGTGGACATACGTGGCTATATCGACCGACATGGGCGGCCCTTTCTCCTAGAAGTTTGCAACCATGGTAGCCGATTTGCGCATGGCCTCGCCCGCGGCGGTAGAATTGGTCAACCCGAAACACCGCAACGAACGGAAGACTCACATGGCCCTCATCACTTCGTACCACGTCCCCGGCCTGTATGTCGAGGACCACAGCATCGACGTCCCCCTCGACTGGCGCGGCCTGGAGCCGATGCTCCTGGCCGTCGGCAGCACCATGCGCCGCGGCGCCATGCCGGCGCCCATCGCAGGTGCGCCCGAGAGCATCAAGCTCTTCTACCGTGTGGTTTGCGCGCCCGACCGCATCAACGACGATCTGCCACTGCTCCTGTTTTTGCAGGGCGGCCCCGGCGGCGAGAGCCCGCGTCCGCTGTCACCCACAAGCGACGGCTGGATCGAGGAGGCCGTCAAGCACTTCCGCGTCGTCCTGCCCGACCAGCGCGGCACCGGACGCAGCAGCTGTGTAGACGGACGCACGATTGCCGCACTGGGCGAGCGTGCCGAGGCAGCCGGCGCCGATGCGGACCGCTCGCAGGCGGACTTCCTCAAGCGCCACCTCGCCAGCTCCATCGTGCGCGATTTTGAGTACCTGCGCCTGGTGGGCTTTGGCGGCAGGCCCTGGGTCACGCTCGGGCAGAGCTACGGCGGCTTTTTGACGCTGAGCTACCTGTCGCTCTTCCCCGAGGGCGTGGCGGCAAGCTTTACCTGCGGCGGCATCCCCCACGTACCGGCGAGCGCAAGCGAGGTCTACGCGCACACCTTCCCGCGCATGGCTGCCAAGACGCAGCAGTATTACAACCGCTACCCCGCCGACGTCGAGCGCGTGGCGGCCCTGGCAGATGCCCTCGAGGAGCAAAAGCCCGTGCTACCCGACGGCTCGCCGATGACGGTCGAACGCCTGCAGCTCATGGGCAGCGACTTTGGCATGAAGCCGAGCTTTGAGCGCATGCATTGGATTATCGATCATGCTTTTGTTGACGGCGACGGCACGCTGGCCTGCGGCGCCTCGGTATCCGACAGCTTTTTGATGCGCGCCTTCGAGCGCACCAACACGCGCACGAATCCGCTGTACTGGACGCTTCAGGAGTTCATCTACGCCGACGGCGACACCATGCCCATTCGCTGGGCCGCGGCAGAAGAGAAGGCCCATCGTGCCGAGTTCGACACGCTCACGCGACCGCTCATGTTTACCGGCGAGGCCATGTTCCCGTGGATGTTTGAGCAGATGCCCGAACTTAAGCCCTTCAAGCCGGCGATGGATCTGCTTATGGAAGACACAAGCTGGGACAAGATCTACGACCCGCAGCGCCTGGCGTGCAACGAGGTGCCCCTGCAGGCCGCGGTGTACTTCGATGACATGTACGTGGACTCGGGCATGCAGCTCGATACGCTCAGCCGCGTGGGCAACTCGCATGCCTGGGTGACCAACGAGTTCGAGCACGACGGCTTGCACGGCAGCGTGGTGTTCAAGCACCTCTTCGACGAAGCCCTCAACCGCGGAGACCTGCGCCAGATCTTCTAGCAAAGGAGTGTCCCCGTCTGCCGGCACAATAGGAACGTCCCCAAGTGCCGGCAACGACAATGCCGCTGGTAGAGGACAGAAAGCGAAAACGCCCCTAAGCGAGCAAGGTGACGTGAAAGAGGAGGGCATTGACCTTTTGGTCATGCCCGACGATTGAACGTCAGATTGCCGCTTAGGGGCGTTTGCAGCGTCAATTGGTTAGGCGAACACTATCAAGTTGTCCCTATGGATCGCGGGCTTCTCGGCCAGGTCTGCGAGCAGGCGGTTGCTGGCAATCTGGTCCTGGCGGCGGCCGGCTGCAAGCTCCAGCACGTCCGAATCGGCCTCGGCGATACCACGGGCGACAACCATGCCGCTCGGGTCGCACACGTCGAGCACATCGCCCTCGGCAAACTGGCCATCGACCTCGCGAATACCCACCGCGAGCAGCGACGATCCGCGGCTGACCAGCGCCTTCGCGGCGCCATCATCGACCGTCACCGAGCCATGCGCCTTGTCACCCAGTGCGATCCACAACTTGCGCGGCGCAATGTCCAGGCGCTCCGCCGGCGGATCGAACAGCGTACCCACGCTCTCGCCGCGGGCCAGACGCACGAGCGCATCGGGCTCCTCGCCCGAGCAAATCACGCTTTGAATGCCCGCCGTCATGAGAATGCGGCTCGCGCGAATCTTGGTGATCATGCCGCCCGTACCCACCGATGTGGAAGAATCGCCCGCCGAGGCGATAATCTTGGCATCGATCTTATGCACGACCGGGATAAACTCGGCCGTCGGATCCTCATGCGGATTGGCGGTGTAGAGGCCATCGATGTCCGAGAGCGTCACGCACAGATCGGCAGAAACCAGGCAGCTCACAAGCGCCGCCAGCGTGTCGTTGTCGCCGAACTTGATCTCATCGACGGTGACGGTATCGTTCTCGTTGACGACCGGCACCACGCCCAGCTCCACCAGGCGCAGCAGGGCGTCGCGCGCGTGCAGGTAGGACGTGCGGCGCGCCGTGTCGTGACGCGTGAGCAGCACGAGCGAGGTGAGCAGGTCGCGCGCATGGAACTCCTCGTCGTAGGCCGACGAGATGATGCACTGACCGGCCGAGGCGCAGGCCTGCAGGCTCGGCAGGTCGCCGACCGGCTTGCGGTCGAAGCCCAGCACGGGATAGCCACAGGCGATAGCGCCCGAGCTCACCACGACCAGGCGCCAGCCGAGCTCGCGCAGCGCTGCGGCCTGGTCGGCAAGCCCGCCGATAAAGGCGCGGTTGACCTTGCCGTCGGCGCCCACCACCGTGGACGAACCGATCTTTACCACCATCGTTTTATAAGAAGTCGTCATACGTCAAACCAATCGAATGTCGAGCGTTCGGGCGAGCTGGGGCAGTCGGGGCGCCTGGTGCGGAACGGACGAAAATGATCCGTTTTCCTCCGTCCCCTTCGGATCATTTTGCCCAGGGGAAGGCCGAAGCCGCAGCCATGTTCTTGCGCACGAGCTCGTCGCGCACCTGAGCCAGGCCCTGCTCCATACCCACCACATAGGTCTGCGGGTACAGGAAGCGCTTGAAAGCTGCGTCCAGATGGTCAAGTGCCCAGGCGCAACGCTCGCGCGCGTCCTGGATGCTCTCACGCGGAGCCACCGCACTGCCATCGCGCACGATCGGCACCAGCAGCTCGCGATACTCAAGTTCGGACACGTCGGTCACCAGAGCGGCATCATTCACGGCCACGAGGGTATTGCCGCGCGCGGCGCCCTCCCCCGCCAGATGGTCCTCGTCGTAGATCATGTCGCAGACCGGGCCGCCAAAGCCGTCGTAATAACGGCGCACGCGTTGCACACCCGGGATCGTGCGCTTGTAGGGCTGCTCGGAGAGCTTGACCACCGGCGTCCACGGGTCCGTCTCACTCGCACGGCGGGCGGCGAGCTTGTACACGCCGCCCAGCGCCGGCTGGTCGTAGCAGGTCGCGAGCTTGGTGCCCACGCCAAAGCTATCGATAGGCGCGCCCTGGTCGAGCAGCGACTGAATCGTGTACTCATCCAAATCGTTAGAAACCGAGATCCCCACATAGGGCAGGCCCTCGGCATCAAAACGGCCGCGCACATACTTGGAGAGCTTGGCGAGGTCGCCGGAGTCGATGCGAATGGCCGACAGGCGCTCGCCCACCGCTTCCATCTCCTTGGCAACCGTAATGGCATGCTCGCAACCCTCGCGTACGTCGTAGGTGTCGATGAGCAGCGTGCAATTCTTGGGGCTCGACTTGGCAAAGGCGCGGAAGGCCTCGAGCTCGGAATCGAAGCTCATCACCCAGCTGTGCGCATGCGTGCCAAAGACGGGAATACCGTAGCGGCGGCCGGCGAGCACATTGGACGTAGAGGAGCAGCCGGCAACGTAGCTCGCGCGCGCGACGGCCAGCCCGCCATCGGGACCCTGGGCGCGGCGCAGGCCAAACTCGGCAACGGGACGGCCGTCCGCCGCCAGCACCACGCGCGCCGTCTTGGTGGCGACAAGCGTCTGGAAGCCGACGATGTTGAGCAGCGCCGTTTCGAGCAGCTGGCACTCCAGCGCGGGACCGGTGACGCGAACCATGGGTTCGCGCGGAAAGACGAGCTCGCCCTCGGGGACGGCGTCGATGTTTACATGTGCACGAAAATCGCGCAGGTAGTCGAGGAATGCAGGCTTGAACATCGCGCCGCCGGCCGGGGCCTGGAGCGAGGCGAGGTAGTCGATGTCCTCGGGCGTAAAGCGCAGATTCTCGACCAGCTCGGGCAGTTCGGCGGTGCCGCACATGACGGCATAGGCGCTGCCAAAAGGATGGTCGCGGTAAAACGCGGTAAAACAACCCTGCTCATTGGCCTTGCCGCTCTCCCACAGGCCCTGGGCCATAGTGAGCTCGTACAGATCGGTGAGCATTGCAATGTCGGTGGGATGCGAGATGTCGGTCAAAGCCATGGGGCGACCTTTCGGATGCGTTGTGCAGAGGCTGAGGGTTGGAAAAGGGCAGAGTGTTCGGGCATGGCACCCAGCGCGAATGGGCTAGAGCAGGCCCATGCTGGTCAGGATCGTGTAGCCCATAAAGATGACAAACGCGATGAGGGCAAGAACAATGATGATTTTTTGAGCCGGCGCCATCCCAGGGATCTCGTTCTCGCCCGTAGGCTCCTTGGAGGTAACCATGCGCTGGGCAAAGGTCATCTCGTCACGGCTCGGCTTGGGCTCGACGGACTTGGAACGAGCGACCTTTTTAGGCTGAGGTTTAGGTGCGGTGGGCGCGGGCTTCGCGGCGGCGGGCTTGGGCGCGGGGGCGACGTTCGCGGCGGCCTCCTCGGCCTTCGCACGCTCGGCACGCAGGGCGGCCAGCTCCTCACGCTCGCGGCGTGCCTCTTCCTGGGCCTCGCGACGAGCTTTCTCGGCGCGGAGCTCTTCCAACTCGGCGCGTTCCTCGGCAGACAGTGGTTGGGACTCAAGCTTGGCCATGGTACAGCCCTTTCTTTTAAAAAAAGCCGCCGACACAATGTCAGCGGCTTATCAAATCCAAGGGTGGAGACGAAGGGAGTCGAACCCTCGGCCTCTGCCATGCGACGGCAGCGCTCTCCCAACTGAGCTACGTCCCCAAGACAAGTTGATATTTTACCTACGGCTCGCCAACTGTCAACGCCCAATACCCAGTCTTTTTGGGACGCGGCTATTTTGACAACTTTTCGAGCAGGCGATCCTCTCGATGATTTTTTAATCCCCGTCCCAGAAAAAACATCGGCGAGCGCACTACTTTGCGCTGGTGAGGACGCCGGTGGTGTCGAACGCCGGGGTGAAGCTCTCGTCTACCGCTCCGCCTTCTTGCCAAAACATCGTCGTAAAGCCCAGGTCGTCGGCATGGTCGAGCACCTGCTCGTACTCCTCGCGCGTCACGGCGCGCGCCAGGTCGCCGCCTTGTTCGCGCATGAGGGCATTGGGCGTGTACTGGTTCATGACCGAGATCGGCACGTCGCCCACCGTCTGCCACACCAGGTCCAACACGCGGCACGAATCGTCCGCATGCCCCGGCAGCACCAGATGACGCACGATTATGCCGCGCTTCATGAGCCCGTCCCCGTCTACCAGCTCTCCCCCGCGGCGCTCAATTTCGCGCGCCATCTGGGCCAGACCCGACACAGCCACGCGCGGGTAGTCCTTAATATGAGAGAGTGACTGCGCAAGCGCCGCATTGGCATACTTAAAGTCGGTAAGCCACACGTCGACCAAATCGCCGAGCGCCGCCACGGCACTCGCACGCTCATAACCGCTCGTGTTGTAGACGATTGGAATGACCAGTCCGCGCTCCCGAGCTGCGGCAATCGCGGCCGGCAGCAGGTGAGCATAATGCGTCGCCGTCACCAGATTGATGTTATTGGCACCTTGGTCCTGCAGCTCCAGCATAATCTCGACCAGGCGCTCGGGCGAAATCTCAAGCCCGAAATTGCCCGTCGAGATCTCGTGGTTCTGGCAATAGATACATTTGAGCGAGCAGCCGCTAAAGAAGATCGTGCCCGAACCGGCCTCGCCCGAGATAGGCGGCTCCTCCCACATATGGAGCGCCGCGCGGGCCACCTTGAGCGTGTCATCGGCACCGCATACGCCGTGCGCACCCTCGTCGCGCACCGCACCGCAACGGCGCGGACACAAATGGCAGGCGGGCGAAAAAAGTTCGGTCAACGGCGTCGGCATAAAAACATGCTCCAAAACAACGATTCAGCAGCTCAAACGTTAAGGGACCAACCGCACAGACGGCTCGAGTCCAAGGCGCCGTAATCGTCCGACACGATTTTTGTAATGTCAAGACTGGAATCGATAGAGTGCCGCTTTATGATGTAGGTATTCCGCCCCCCGCGGAGCAACTGGGTGAACCGTCGCGTTTATTTAGGGAGCCCACACAGTCGTACCTAGTACAGGTATCCTTCGTTGTTAAGGACGCTGGAACAGTCGATGAGGGCACCCACCTGTTTTAGGTGGGTTCATTTTCGTAACGTGGGGGGTGGTTTTTATTTGCCGAAAACCACCATTACAGCCCATATGGATCCCCGCCGGTATCCCGACAATCCATCGACAACATCCCAATATCTGGTAAGCGCGTGATTATCGCTGCGTGCAATTCCATGCACCCCCCTTGGTCGAGTATCATGGTTCGGCTATGCCCTTTGCGCTTAGCAACCTTTGACCTTTTCCTTCGACGCTTGGCGGTTTTTAGATTCATGGCTTCATCCCCGAGCTACATACCGTATCTATGCGTGGCAGCGGCGGCCTTTATCACGACCTTCCTCACGGTGCCCCTGGTCAAGCGCTTGGCAATTAAGCTCGACGCCGTCGACTATCCTTCTAAGCGCCGCATCAACACCAAGCCCATCCCGCGTTTGGGCGGAACGGCGGTGTTTTTGGGCCTGGTCGTTGCCTGTATTGTGCAAATCCTAGGCACCTGGCACCTAGGCTGGCCGCCCGTCCTGGTGCCGCACCCGCGCCTTCACATTAGCTATCCCATGCTGGCGCTCTCCTTTACCGTCATCTTTGCGACCGGCGCTATCGACGACGTCTTCCAGCTCAAGCCCAAGCAAAAGCTAGCCGGACAGGTCCTCGCCGCGCTTATCGCCTGTATCGGCGGCCTGCGGATCGGCGTCATCGTCAACCCGTTTGCCCCCGGCGAGATCATGCTCGGATGGCTCGCCTACCCCATCACCGTGATCTATCTGGTGGCATTCACCAACATCATTAACCTCATCGACGGCCTCGACGGCTTGGCCACGGGCATCTGCGGCATCGCGTCGTTCACCATGTTTTCGATGGCCGTTCTCTCGGGCCGCATCGACGCCGCCGCGCTCTCCATTGCGCTCTTTGGCGCTTGCCTGGCCTTTTTGCGCTACAACTTCAACCCCGCAAGCATCTTCTTGGGCGACTCGGGGTCGTTGCTTCTGGGCTTTGCACTGGGCTCCATCTCGCTGCTCAACGTGAGCCGCACCGCCGCGCTCACCTCGCTTATCATCCCGCTCATCGTTGCCGGCGTGCCCATCATCGACACGTTTAGCGCCATCGTGCGCCGCAAGCGCGCCCACATTAGCATCGGGCAGGCCGACAAGGGCCACATCCACCACCGCCTGATCCAAGAGGGCTACAACCAAAAGCAGGCAGTGCTGCTCATCTACGCCTGGTGCATCATGCTTTCGGCCGGCGCCGCCGCGATTAACCAGGTCGAGGTGCCCATGCGCGTGCTCATCTTTACCGTACTCGCCATTGGCTCGGCGGCCTTTGCCAAGCACCTGCACCTGTTTGAGCCCGTGCTGCGCCACCATTACAACAAGCGCACGCACGAGGACGAGCTCGTCACCCCCGACGATCCCGCCTTTAAGCAGGAGGAGCAGGCGGCAGAAGAACGCAGGGAGGAGCGCCACCACAGGCGCTAGGGTAAGCTGCCGAGGATGCGCCCAGGCGCCGCCGGCCAAACGCGCAGCCACGCCGCGCCCATCGCACATGCCGCCGCTCTCCCGCCCCTCGCGTACTTACGCCCCGACCCTCCAATAAACGCGTTATCATCTTGACCCATGAACATACGTTAGGAGCAATCATGCCAAACGAGAACAGCTACGAAGTCGCGCTGCAAAAGAGCAACGCCATTCGCGAGGGCCTGGCCAAAACGCCCGAGAAGTTCACCATGCTCACCGGCGACCGCCCCACCGGCCGTCTGCACCTGGGTCACTACTTCGGCACCCTCAAGGGCCGTGTTGAGCTGCAGAACATGGGCGCCAAGACCAACGTGCTCATCGCCGACTACCAAGTCATCACTGACCGCGATACGACCGAGCACATCCAGGACAACGTGTACAACATGGTCATGGACTACCTTGCCTGCGGCATCGACCCCGACAAGACCATGATCTACGCGCACTCCGCCGTACCCGCCGCAAACCAGCTCATGCTGCCGTTCCTGTCGCTGGTCTCCGAGGCCGAGCTGGCGCGCAACCCCACGGTCAAGGCCGAGATGGAGGCCTCGGGCCACGAGCTCACCGGCCTTCTGCTCACCTACCCGGTGCACCAGGCCTGCGACATCCTGTTCTGCAAGGGCAATGTGGTGCCCGTCGGTCGCGACCAGCTGCCGCACATCGAGCTCACCCGCACCATCGCCCGCCGCTTTAACAACCGTTACGGCAAGGTGTTCCCCGAGGTCGACGCGCTGCTGTCCGAGACCCCGCTGCTGCCCGGCCTGGACGGGCGCAAGATGAGCAAGAGCTACGGCAACGCCATTAACATCTCGATGACCGCCGAGGAGACGGCCAAGCGCATCAAGAAGAGCCAGACCGACTCCGAGCGCATGATCACGTTCGATCCCGAGAATCGCCCCGGCGTGTCCGGCCTGCTTTCAACCGCCGCCATCTGCACCGGCCGTTCCGAGGTCGAGATTGCCGAGGAGATTGGCATGGGCGGCTCCGGCCAGCTCAAGAAGTACGTGACCGAGGCCGTCAACGAGTACTTCGCGCCGATCCGCGAGCGTCGTCAGCGCTATGAGAACGATCTGGACTATGTGAAGGACGTGCTGCACGAGGGCAACCGTCGCGCCAACGAGATTGCCGAGCAGACCCTGGCCGAGGTTCAGGACGCCATGGGCATGGTGTACTAGGCAAAGCGCCTTCGCACAACATAGACGGTGAGGCTGAATCCTCACCGAAACAGGAACAGGCCCGCTGGCAGATAGTTGCCAGCGGGCCTGTTCCCGAAGTACACCGTTGAATCGCACAGAGGGGAGGAATGCGAATCAAACTCAACAGGGCAGGCTTTTTCATCGCCTATTGCCTGCTCTGTTGCTGAAAACAATATAGTTCACCGTGGTTTACTTTGTAGCGTCAATATGTTCCCCCATAGCTTCTCCATAAGTTAGCTCAGGTAAACTAGAACCACCACAAAGGGGACAGGCACCTTTGTGGTGGTTTTAACCACGGCAGAGCCGCTAGAGCCCTGCAGGCCAGCGACAGGCGACCAAGTCGACGTGCATGTCGTCCTTAAACGCCACACCCTCCCCTAGCAAAAGCTCACGTTGAGCATCGGGACCGCCAAAAGCAAAACCATCGCATATGCGGCCATCGGCAAACACCACGCGGTGACAGGGAATCTCGCCGGGGCGCGGATTGCCATGCAGGGCATACCCCACGTACCGCGCACTTCGTGGACGACCGGCAAGCAGCGCCACCTGACCGTAGGTGGCGACCATCCCCTCGGGAATCTGCTCGACCACCTCGTACACCCGATCAAAAAAGCCCTCAGACGCCATTGCTCGCTCCCTTCCACCCGGAATAGCATAAACCACCACAAAGGTGCCCGCCCTTTGTGGTGGTTTTGGCAGGTGGGCTAGTTAACGGGCTGGAAGAAGGCTACGGCTACGGCGCCGGGGCCTACATGGGTGCCGATGGTGGCGCCGATGGTGTGAACGGGCAGTTCGCCCTCGGTGTGGCCAGCCCACAGTGCCGCGCTGTCCTCGATATACTTCTTGAGCACCGCATCCGAAAGGCCCGTATAGCCGAGCGCCAGCGGCATGGAAAAGTCGATGCCGCCCGCCTTTTCGACCTTCTGGTTGAGCAGGTTACGGCCGTTCTTGGAACCGCGCGCCTTGCCCAGCTGCACGATCAGACCGTCCTCGGCAGCCACCACGGGCTTTACGTTGAGCAGCGTACCCACGGCACCGGCCGCAGCAGACAGGCGACCGCCGCGCACCAGGTACTCCAACGTCTCGAGCAGGCCGATGACGACCACGCGGTCGCGCACGGCCTCGACAGCCGCCGCAACCTGAGCCGCGCCCTGGCCCTCGTCCACCAGGCGCAGCGCATACTCGACCAGCACGCGCTCGCCCAAGGTCACGTTATTGCTGTCCACGACGAACATGTCGCCGCCCGGCGCCTCGGCAAGTGCGGTGCGGGCACTCTGATTGGTGCCCGAAAGCTTAGCGCCCACGGTAATAATCACAGCCTCATCGCCGGCCTCACGCGCCTCGGCAATCGCCTGCGAAAACGCGTACGGGTTGACCTGGCCGGTCTTGGGCAGCTCATCGCGCTCCACAAGCATCTCGTAAAAGCGCTGGTGATCGATGTCGACGCCATCCATATACACATCGGTGCCAAAGGTGACGGACAGCGGCAGAACGCGCAGAGCGGGGTGCTCCGCCGGCGACATATCGCTTGCGGAATCGGTAATAATGCGGACGGACATAACGAATCCTTTCTTGCGCAGGTCCCGCGCGGGGAATTTTGACAGCAATGCCCCGGCACGGCATACGCGCTCAAACGGGACTATGCAGTTTTTAATGGGAAGCAAATGCCTTGGCGGCCTTAGATCTCACGCAGGGTGTTGAGAATCGTACGCAGCGACGCATACATCTGCTCGCGCTGCTCCACACCCATAGCCTTACCGGTGGTGTCGAGCACCTCGCGAATGATGCGGTCCGCCTCGCTCATGCTCTCGCCGCCCAGAGCGGTCAGGCGCACCGGAGCACGATACTTAACGGCGGCGTCGCCCGAATCATCGACCTCGACGTAGCCGCCCTCCTCCAGATGCGCGAGCGTGCGCGAGACGGCGGCACGGGTCACGCCTGCCATGCGAGCCAGGTCAGCGCCAGTCAGGCCGTCCTTGCTGCGCTCAAGATAGTACAGGCACATAACGTCGGAGCCCTTGAGGCCCAGCCTTGCGCCCTCGGATGTCTTAATGCGCTGGATCTCCTTGTAGAGCCCGCTGATCAGTCCGACAAAGTCCTCGAAACGTGTCTCGTCGTTCTGCTGCATGGGAGACGACCGCCTTTCGCTTACATGATGCTAACGGGTAAACATCTTAGCCGCACGAGGCAACACCCATACCCAAATATCCCATTTGTTAACCCATCAACATAAAAACCACCACAAAGGGGACAGGCACCTTTGTGGTGGTTTTGACCGGCGAACATGATCCGCAGGCGTCGTTACAGTTCCACGCAGGGATTGTCGCGGGTCACAAGCGTCTTAACGACAACCGTCGCTCCCAGATAGCGCTCGAGCAACTCGGCGAGACGATCAACGGCAGCCTGGCAATCCCCCATCCGCTCGGGCTCCACGCACTCAATCGCCAGGAATGCATCGGCCGAATCGTCGGACAGCGCCGTGCGAACGCCATCGCGCCAGTTCCAGCAGCGGCATACGGCGCCCGCATCATCGATGTAGGCGAGCTCGCCGGGCAGCGTCGGGTCATCCGTTTCCTCGCCAAGTGGCAGGAACGCATCGCCGCCGTCAGTCACCTTCAAGCGAAGATCCCCCTCAATCGTATGCAGGTCCTCGCCGCCAACGGGCAGCGCGTAGGTCAGCGACACCGTGTTGTAGATGTCCACCGCGGGCGTAATGTGGCCCACCGGTTTGCCCTTGAGCACGCGCTTGAGCAGGTTCTCAATTGAGCAACGCGCGCCCTTTTTGGTCTTGAACAGCCGATAAGCCTCGCGCCATGCCTTGACCGGTGCGTTCTCGCTGATAGTATCGCTGGTCAGATGACGCTCCGCGTCGATATTGGCGCGGTCGAGCAACGCCGCAATCGCATCCACGTCCTCTTGAGGAATCTGAGCCGCGGGCTTCATGCCCTTTACGACCACAACACCGACAGCCGCCTGCGGAAATAGCTCCCAAAACGAATCCTCGGCAATAAAGCTCTTCATGCGCTCTCCCTTCATCGTGCGCGCCCGAGCGAGGGCGCCTAAACAAAAAGCGCCCTTACGACGGCCACCTTCAAAGTCCTACGGTGCCGCCACAAGAGCGCTTACGCTGCCCCCATCCGGAGAAGGGGGCAATATGTCAGGCGTATTGTAACCCGAGTCATCCGCGCGAGTAAAACCACCACAAAGGTGCCTGTCCCCTTTATGGTGGTTTTGGGTCTGAAGCAACGCTAGTGTCGGAGTCCCAGCAGGCCGCGGCCGCGATGACGGGCGTCGGCGTGCACCTGAGCGTGCGGACCGGCGGCCTTTACGGACTCGGGCAGGTGCGAGTACTTCTTCTCGAAGTTCTCCTCGAACATCACGGCCAAGTTGTGCGCCGCCTCGTCGTAGCGCGCGGTGCTCTGCCAGTACTGGCGCGGCACCAGGATGCCGTCGGGCACGCCGTGGCACGTGGTGGGAATGTCGACGTTAAAGATATCGTCATGCACGAATTCGCTGTCCTCGATGGTACCGTCGAGGGCGCGGGCCACCAGGGCGCGCGTGTAGGCAAGCTCGATGCGATGGCCCACGCCGTAGCCGCCGCCGATCCAGCCGGTGTTGACCAGGTACACACGCGTGCGGCCGTCGGCGATGCGCTCACCGAGCATCTTGGCATAGACCATGGGGTCGAGCGGCATAAACGGCTCGCCAAACAGCGAAGAGAACGTGGGCGTGGGCTCGGTGACGCCGACCTCGGTGCCGGGGATCTTGGCCGTAAAGCCCGTCACGAAGTGGTACATGGCGGCATCGGCCGTCAGGCGTGAGATGGGCGGCAGCACGCCAAAGGCATCGCAGGTCAGGAACAGCACGACGCTTGGAGTGGTGCCCATGCCCTTGGTCCACGCGTTGGGAATGTGCTCCACAGGGTATGCCACGCGCGTGTTGTGCGTGATCGAGATGTCGTCGTAGTTGGGCTTGCGGTTCTCGTCGAGCACCACGTTTTCGCAGATCGCGCCAAAGCGGACAGCGTTGAAGATCTCGGGCTCGTGGAAGGCGTCCAGGCCCTCGCATTTGGCGTAGCAGCCACCCTCGATGTTAAAGATGCCCATGTCAGACCAGCCGTGCTCGTCGTCGCCGATCAGCAGGCGCGTGGGATTGGCCGAAAGCGTGGTCTTGCCGGTGCCGGACAGGCCAAAGAACACGGCGGTCTCGTGCGTGACGGGATCCATACTGGCCGAGCAGTGCATGGGCAGCACGTCGTCCTCGACGGGCAGCAGGTAATTCATGACGCTGAAAATGGACTTTTTGATCTCGCCGGAGTAGCCGGTGCCGGCGACCAGAATCACGCGCTCCTGGAAGTTAATGACCACGGCGGCGCTGGAGTTGAGGCCCTTGATGGCGGGATCGCACTGGTAGCCCGGCGCGGCGAGCACACAGAAGTCCGGCTCGCCGGTGCGTGCGATTTCACGGGCAAGCGGGCGGGCGAGCATCTGCTTAATAAAGAGCGCCTGGCTGGCACGCTCGCAGGCGACAAGCAGACGACGCGTATGGTTGCGGTCGGCACCGGCCATACCGCGAGTGACGAACACGTCGCGCTCGTTGAGATAGTCGACGATGCCGGCCTTGATGGCCTCGTAGCTCTCGACAGACAGCGGGCGGTTGACGGCACCCCAGGCAATCTTGTCGTGAACATCGGGGGTGTCAACGATAAAGCGGTCATTAGGCGAGCGGCCAGTGCGCTCCCCCGTCTCGATCACCAGCGCGCCGTTGGAGGCCATACGACCTTCGTTGCGACGGATGGCGTGCTCGACGAGCTCGGCTGCCGGCAGGTCGACCAGCAGGCGGGGCTGGTTCTCGGCAGGATCTTCGACCAGCGTAATGCCAAAGTTGGACAGAACTTCTGCAGGGGTAATACCTGGCATGGGGCCTCCTTTAAAAGCGCGACACGTGGACGAGGCGCGCACTTTACTCACGTAAAGCCCGTTGTACCCGATATGCAAAAACGTTTTTGCGGCAACGGCGAAGCGCCCGCCCAACGGTCAAAAATCGCACGCAAGCGGCCTAGTCGTTAGGGACACTCTTGAACAGGCAACAACCAAGGAGCGACCCCGGATGCCGGCACTTAGGGACGTTCCCAAAGTGCCGGCACATAAGGAACGTCCCCAAATGCCGTCTACTGAATGGCGCCGCCGAAATTATCGAACAACCTGTTCAAAAACACGAACGAACACCGTCGCGTCTATACTAGAGCGCAGCAATAGAAAGGACTCCGCTTTGAGCATCACGCCCATCGATAGCATTCGCCGCGCCATCGCCCGCCGCAATGGCGTCGCCGACCCCACCGTATCGGACGGGGCGCACGGGCAGGGCGGACGCATCGAGAACGGCCTGTTCCCCGCATCGCACACCGCCGAGGAGCTCGCACGAATCCAAGAGCTAAGCCAGCGTAACGCCGGCGGTCCCGACAGCAGCCAGGTCACACGCCGTCGCCGCGAGCGCGATCGCCAGCCCGGCCCCATCCACCGCATGGTCAATGCCTGGTGGAACCGCCTGCTCGGAGCCGTCTACGGCGGCGGCTTCTCCACGCAAGAAGCCGAGTACGAAGATCACGCCACCCGTCGCGACTACCTTTGGAATACCCTGGGCACCGCCGTGTGGGGCATGGCGTTTCCGTTGCTCACCATCGTGTCCACACAGCTCGTGGGCGCCGAGGAGGCTGGCAAATTCTCCATCGCCTTTGTCACCGGCACGCTCATCATGATCGCGTGCAACTACGGCGTGCGCAATTTCCAGGTCTCGGACATCGACGAAAAGACGTCCTTTGCCTCTTACCAGCTCAACCGCTGGATCTGCGGAGCGCTCGCGCTGGCATGCGGCCTGGTATACAGCAGCGCCCGCGGCTACGATGCGCAGATGGCCACAATCGGCCTGGGCGTCTACCTGTATAAGGTGATCGACGGCATTGCCGACGTGTACGAGGGCCGCCTGCAGCAGGCCGACAAACTCTACCTGGCCGGCATGAGCCAAACGCTACGATCCGTCGGCGTCATCGCGGTCTTTAGCGTGGCACTGTTCCTCACGCGCAGCATGCCCATCGCCGCCATGGCCATGGGTGTTACCGCGATCGCCTCGCTCGTGCTGGTCACCGCGCCGCTCGCCCTGCTCGAAACCGAAAAATCGCGCCGCGTGAGCCTGCGCGAGGTCGGTCACCTGTTTATCCAGTGCGCCCCGCTTTTTGGCGCGCTGCTCCTGTTCAACCTAATCGAGAGCATGCCCAAGTTCGTGATGGAAGGCACGCTGGCCTACAAGTATCAGCTGTACTTTAATGCCCTGTTCTTTCCAGCGCAGGCCATTTTGTTGAGCATCGGATTTGTCTATAAACCGCAGCTTCTGCGTCTGTCGAGCATTTGGACGAATCCGCGCAAGCGTCGCCGCTTTGACCTGATTATTGTTGCCGTTATGGCACTGATCGTGGTCATCACCAGCGTGTGCGCCGCATTTATGGCAGGTCCCGGTATTCCCCTCATGAGCTTTATGTACGGCCTCAGCTTTGAACGCTACCGTACGCTGGCACTGCTGATGGTTGTCGCCGGCGGCGTCACCGCGGCCATCGACTTTATCTACGCCATCATCACGGTGCTGCGCCATGCCGGCGACGTCACCAAAATCTACCTGATCTGCTTCGCCGTAAGCGTAGTGCTGCCGGTGATCCTGATTAAGCTGCTGGGTCTGATGGGCGCCGTGGTGAGCTACCTAGCCATCATGGCCCTACTCCTGGTGCTGCTGATAATCGAGTACGCCCACATCCGCCAGCGCATCGAGCGCGACCGCAACCCCTACGGCGCCTAATTCGAATCAATTTGAAGAAAAGAAACGTCGATGTTTTGGCACCGACAGCGAGCAGTCTCGAAGTGCCCCAGGTTGGCGCGAAGGAGGAGCGACGCGTACTTCGGTACGCGAGCGACGGTTTGAGCGACAAGGTGGGGTGCTTCGGGGCTGCGCAGCGTCAACGTGACCGCCGTTCGGTAGAACGGCGGAACAAGGTTATTCTCCAGGGTTGATGTTCGCATAGAACTCCGCCCCGTCGTCCAGACGCAGGATGCCCACGCGACCGAACTCGGAGCCGGTGGCGGCAGCGCAGTCGATGTCGATGCGATCGGGCACACCGGCGGTATCCTCGCCACCCAGACGCACAATCTGCCCGCGGCCCGACTCCTCATCGAGTCCCGCAAGGCCACCTACCTCGCAATAACGCCCGAGCGACACCGTTGGCGTGTGGCCGCTCACCACGACCGGCCCCTCGCCCTCGGCAGAAAGCAGTCCCGTCGGCGCATCCCAATAGCCGTGACGAATCCACAGCAGGTCATCGGACGACTGCACGGCGAGCATTTGCCGCAGCAGCTCGCTATCGGCATCGACCGCTCCCCTGCCGTCACCGCAATCGACACCATGCTCAAGCAAAAACGCGCGCGCCGCCTCGGTCTGGATGCCGGCATGCACCAGCAGGTACGGGCGCTCCTCGGTCTCGGCCACCGCGTAGAGCGGAAGCGCGGCCATCCATCGCACGAGCTCCTCGTATGCCTCAAATTCCATGTCGTTGAGCTGCTCGCGCGTCGTCCAGCCACCGTTGATATCCCAGGTCTCGGCATCGAGCGGATCCTGGCCAATGATGGCATCGAGCATGATCTGCTCGTGATTGCCCTTGAACACGTGGGCGTTGGGCAGCGAGCGCACGAGCTTAATAACGCCGACCGGATCGGGCCCGCGATCGATCATGTCGCCCAGCACGTACAGCGTGTCGTCGGACGTCAGCGAGATCTTAGACAGGGCCTCGTCAAGCGCACACACGTGCCCGTGAGCATCAGATGTCACATAGATTGCCATGGTACGCCTCTCCTTGCATTGCGGCCGAAGCCCGGTGCCGCAACTAAAACTTCAAGTTGAACTTAAACGTTACCCATTGTACTCCGTTGCAATAAAGCTGGAAAGGGTTTCCGAGCAGAGGCAAAGACGGCAGCCGTCTATGACGATATCGCGCACGCCCGTAATCCGCCCCCATAAACCCACCACCTTTGGGTACAAATAACCGCAGACAACTGACCGTGCCACGCCAACCACCCAGGAGCGGACACTATCCATGAACCAGATACTTCTCTTTATCGGCCTCGTCATCATTTTGTGCCTGACCATCAAACCCGTCGGCAAAAAACTCCCCTTCCCCACCCTGCTCATCTTTATTGCGCTCGGCATGCTGCTCGGCGTCAACGGTCCGGCGCACATCGACTTTAGCGACTACGCGCTCACCGAAACCGTCTGCAGCACGGCGCTGCTGTTCATCATGTTCTACGGCGGCTTTAACACCAATATCGACCGCGCCAAGCCCGTCGCTGCGCCGGCGGTGCTGCTGAGCACGCTCGGCGTCGTCATCACTGCCGGCATCACCGGCGTGTTCGCCCACTTCGTACTGGGCTTCGACTGGATCGGCGGCCTGCTGCTGGGCTCGGTCGTGGCGTCGACCGACGCGGCGAGCGTCTTTAGCGTGCTGCGCGAGCACAACCTGTCGCTAAAGGGCGGCACCGACTCGCTGCTCGAGGTCGAATCGGGCCCCAACGACCCCGTCGCCTACATGCTCACCGCGGTACTCGCCACCCTCGCGGCGGGTGGCAACATCGACATTCCCGTGCTGCTGGCCAAGCAGATCATCCTGGGCGTGGGGCTGGGCCTTGCCATCGGCTGGATATCCAGCCGCCTGATTGAGCGCGCACACGCAACGGCCGAGGGCGCGCAGACTATCTTTTTGTTCGCCGTGGCGATCGTCGCCTACGCACTGCCGAGCTACCTGGGCGGCAACGGCTTTTTGGCCGTATACCTGGCAGGCATTGTGCTGGGCGCGAGCGACATCACCGGCAAGGTCGAGATGGCGCACTTCTTTGACACCCTTACCGAGATGGCCGAGATGACGATCTTCTTCTTGCTCGGCCTGCTCGTCACGCCCGCGCGCCTGCCGCAAATGCTGCTACCCGGCCTGGCGCTCATGGCGTTTATGCTCTTTGCGAGCCGCCCCATCGCCGTCGGTCTGCTGCTGGCGCCCTTTAAGACGAGCCCTCGCCAGGTTGCGCTCGTAAGCTGGGCGGGCTTGCGCGGCGCGGCTTCGGTCGTCTTTAGCCTCTTTGCTGTGGTGGCCGGCGTTCCCGGCGGACACGACCTATTTGACCTGGTGTTTGTGATTGCCGTATCGAGCATTGTGGTGCAGGGTTCGCTACTGCCGGCGGTGGCGAAGAAACTCGATATGATCGATGCGGCCGGCGACGTGCGCCGCACCTTTAACGACTACCGCGACGAGGACGGCATGTCGTTCGTTAAGCTCAAGGTAGGCGCGGGCCATCCGTTTGCCGGGCGCTCGCTCGCCGATATTGGCAGCGCGACGGACATGCTCGTGGTCTTGGTGCTGCGCGACGGGGCGCACCCGGTACTGCCCAACGGCGATACCGTCATCGAGGAAGGCGACCTTCTGGTGATGGCAGCCCCAACGTTCGAAGAGCGTGCCGAGGTTACGCTGCGCGAGGTCACCGTGACGCCCCACGGTCGCCTGGCCGGTCAGCGCCTGCGCGACGTGCCGCAGGGCAAGCACCCGTTCATCGTCGTGATGCTCAAGCGCGAAGGCCAAACGATCATCCCCGACGGCAACACCCTCATATACGCCGGCGATGAAGCCGTCATCGCCACCCTGGCGTCATAGGGGCCAGAGGCAGTAATATGGCAAAGGGCAGCCCCTTTTTCATATTCCCATACCCGCAGGTAGATTGACGAACATGTGTTTGGTCATTATAATTTCTACTTGAATAGACTCCTCGTCTCGTGGTATAAAAGGGTTGCGTTCCTTTATGGAGGGCAGTCAAGGGCCGGGGGATCCCCCCGGCATTTTTGTTTTTAGGGAGACTGCATCATGAGGGAGCTTTCCGTCTTCGTCGACGAATCCGGCAACTACGGAGGGCAAAGCGCTAAGTACTATCTCGTTACGCTTGTTTTCCATGACCAGTCAGCTTCAGTTGCTGAGATTATTTATCGCTACGAACACGCGCTTAGATCGCGTGGGCTTCCCGATATCCCCCTGCACATGAATCCCCTGATGCATGGCAATGAATCCTACAGGGGCATGGACACCCACTTGCGGAATCGCCTTTTGTCGAGTTTTGCAACATTTGCCAACAAATGCCCCGTCACATACATGACGTTCAGCTACCAAAGAAACAAGTTCAAAAGCGATGCGACTATGTTCGCAAGAATGCGTCGTGACTTAATCCTCTTTTTGTTCGACAGACTTCAGTGTTTCCAAAGCTATGACGCTGTCAAAATCTATTACGACGACGGGCAAAACGAGGTAACGGCCATCCTTCACGCCGCATTCGAATACGTCCTCGGAAGGCAGACGGTCATTTATAAAGAATGTGACCCGAAGCTCTTTAGGCTGCAGCAAATTGCTGACTACATCTGCGAAATCGAACTAGCGCAAATTAAATATGAACACTCCGAGCAATCAAATACCGAGCAAATCTTCTTTGGAAACTATCGTGATTTCAAGAAAAATCATCTTAGAAAGATTCGGGCGAAACTTCTCGTGTAGACCCGGCACGCGGCTTCTGCTATATAGATTCCGGTACCCTCGAATAGAGGGACCTCCAAGAGCCGGGGGATGTCCCCCGGCATTTTCATGCGTATGCGGAAAGTCGCCTCAGTCCCCCATGTAACAAAGGGACTGTCCCTTTGTCACATTGCTAATCGTCATCGACGGCAAAGTCGCGGAGATCGAGGCCTTCGCGCTCGGCTCGTGCCAGCAGCTCTTGGGGCGACTCGTCCTCGATATCTACCACGTCGAGCATGGCAGCCGGAAAGCCCACGCCGGCTGCACTCCCCGCACGGTCGAGCAAACCCTCGCGCAGCTGGTCAACATCAACATCGATCTTCATGGTGAAACCCCTTACCGGATCAGGCACCTACTCGGCAGCGCCGAGCACATTCACGGCGGCAACAAAAGCCGCAACCTGCTTGTCATCCATCTGTGTGGCCAAACGCCCCACGGGCTCGTCGTAGGCAAACTGCACCTTATCGATAAAGCAATCCCAAGCACGCTCGTCCACACGCACGGCGGCCTCGCAATACTGGCTGAGCTTTTTGAGTCCATACCAAAACGCATTCACATGGCGCGCGGGATCCTCGTCCAGCACACCATCGTAGCGCCGTCCGTTAAACTCACGCATGCGCGCCACGGCAACCTCGAGCGAGTTGCCGCCGTCGGCCGAAGCCTCGTCCACAAGCTCGGGAATCGCAACTTCGCGCCGAACATTGTGCCTGGTAGCACCGTCATACTCGCCCACCAACACGTCTTCGTCAAACCGATCATCGTAGTCGAAATAGCTACTGCCGCGGCAAATCCCATGCGGCGAACCGGCACCAAAGGCACAGAACAACCCGCCGTCGGTAACAACGCGCCTATAGGCCTCAAACGACTTCTTAACCTGAGCGAGCAACTCGGCAAGCTCCCCGGCATCGCACCCCGTCTCGCACGTAATGCAAACAAGCCCCGGCAACGATACCGGCTCCACCGTGCTCCCTGCAACGCGGGCAGCGCGTTCGGCCCGATACGCTTGGGCTGCCAAGCGCGCTCGCTGCGCAGCGCCGCGCACATTAGTAAGCTCGCACTCCAGCGCCACATCGCCAGCCAAATCACTCGCAAACGCGTCAGCACCCTGCGGGCCGGTCGCACTCAGCTCGGACTCAAACGTCGCTGTGATCATGCCGGCAAGGTCCGTTGTATCGGCGGCGCAACGCAGCTGCTCCAGCTGCGTGCATAGCAGATCGGCATCCAAGGGTGCGGCATCCACAACGCGCACGTCACTCAGACGCGCCGCGCCCTGCAACACCAAAGCCCCCGCAGCATCGTATGCCGCACGAACCCTGTCCGCCGTATTGGCACGCAACTTTACCTCGATAAACGCAAGCGTCTGCTCCAAGCGGGCCAACAGCTCGGCCTTGTCCTCCATGCGCAAAAAGGCAGCGTAGCGCCGCTCCATCTGCAACGGACCAACAACGCCCACCTGCCTGCGAGCGCGCGCAAGCGACTCGGCCTCAACGCGGCGTACATATCTGTCGACGGCCTGCACGGCAGACTCGCGTGCAGCGCGCTCGGCAGTCTCAACGCCCTCGATCACGCCCAGCAGCTCGCGGGAGCGCGCCTTGCGCACCAGCTCCCCGCGATTGTACTGCTCAAGCGCCGTCTGACGCTTGGCCACCGACTCAAAGCCAAACAGCTCGTCGAGCAGCTCACCAACAGAACGCTCGTCCGCCATGGCAAGGCCTCCTCACGCACTACGCACCAACATGTTCGCGGAACGCCCGAGCACCGGACGCCCCGCACGCTCGCACCCCTACAGATCCAACGCCTTCTTCGCGGCATCGACCGGGTCGCCATCCATGTAGAACGCCGGGCTCAACCCCGAGATAATCTCGGAGGAAACGCTCTGCAGGCCCGCGATGGCGCTCAGCGGCAATATCACGCGCTTGGCGCCGGCGTTTTTGGCCACGCGCATAATGTCCTCGAGCCCGCGAATCTCGTCCATAGAGCCCGACATGCGCAAGATTCCCGGAACCGCCAGCGCGGACATTACCGGGCGGTTGCACGCCGCGGAGCACAGGCCCACAAACTCGGCAAGCGAGACTTCTTCGGACAGACCCTTGCTCTGCAGGTCGTTATAGAACAGCAGGTAGTCCTTTGAGCCAATGTGCATGCCCGGCGCCACACGGTTCGCCAGGTTCACAAAGTTGTCGAACGCGGCCTCCAGCGTATCGCGCACCGGCTTGTTAAAGGCAACGCCCTCGTGCTTAAACTTGCACTCGCCGGCGACAGCCTTGTTCTCCAGCTTGTACACGGCAACCTCGCCGCCCTGCGACCTACCCACGCCAAACACGTGACCGGACAGCAGCGGGCCATCGGGAATCAACGTATCCTCGGACTGCTCCGGCACGCGCACCACGTGCACGTCCTGCGGATTGTCGGCATCCATATAGCCCAGGTTGACGTCGATAAACTCGACGCCCGCCATAATCTTGAGCTGCTCCTTTACGCGGCGACGGCCCTCGATGGCGTAGTCCAGCAGCCAGCGCACGTCATCCTTGTCCATGGCCTCGTCGGGGAACAGCAGCTTGGCGAGGCCGCTAAAGGTCTTGCGCACGGCGATTTCGTCGCGCTTGTTGAAGTCGCTGTTAAAGCGGAAGTAACGGTCGATATGGTGCGTAAAGTCCTTGCGGCGCATCTCTTTGCAAAACTCCGACAGGCAGTCGGTGATCAGGCCATAATGCCCGGTCAGCAGGCTCGAGCGCATCTTGGGAATCTCCCAACCCGGCAGGTAATAGTGGATACGGTCGAAGAAGGCCGAATCGTTGTTAAACTCCGGCGGGAACGGATCAAACAGGTGCGTGGTCTTAAGGACATTTTGCACGGTGTCGTTGATGTTGCCCTCAAAGACCATGGAGGCATCGGCATTGATCTGGTCGCGGCCACGCGCATAGCTGCCACTCGCCATATAGTCCTTCATGATCTGCACGGCATTGGTGTCCTTAAAGCGCATGCCGGCGACCTCGTCGAACGTCACGCAATCCCAGTGACCCACCAAGCCCACGCGATCGGCGCGCATGGAGTTCATGCGGCCGAACAGGTTGGCCGTGGTGGTCTGCCCGCCCGAAAGCAAAATGGCGTAGGGCGAAACCTCTTTGTAGATATGGCTCTTGCCGGTGCCACGGGGACCAAGCTCGCACAGATTGTAGTTGCGCTCGATCAGCGGCACCATACGCTCGATAAAATGCAGGCGCTCCTTCTCCGAAAGCTCGCTGGGCTCATAGCCGGCAGAGCGCAACAGCATGTTGAGCCACTCGTCGCGCGAGAAATACTGGCGCTCGTCGATCATGGCATCCAGGTCCAGGTTGGGCATCTGAATGGGCGTGAGCGACGCCACGCTAAACGGAGAGTCCTCGGGTCCGCGCTTTTTGCGCTTGGCCTTGGAGCGGCGCGGCGCATCATCGCCAAAGACCTCCATGCCAAACTCGTCTTCCTCTTCCATGGGATGACGATACTCGATGCTCATGATGCACCAAATACCGCCCTGCAGAATCTTGGAATAGTCGCGCACGTACTCGGCCGGCATCACAAACGGCTCAATGGTCAGATTGGCAAACGACGCCACGTAGATGTCTTTGTATTCGTCGAGCTTGGCCGTCACCTTATCGATGATGGTAAAGCGACCCAGCTCGCGAATCTTGGACTTAATGCGCTCGGACTCGTCGGGGCGCACATAGTTATCGGTGAGAATCTTGCGGATGCGCTCCAGGCCCTCCGCCACGGCATCCTCGTCGTCGGTTGAGCAGTACATGCCCAGCAGGTACTCCAGCACAAAGGTGGGCACGTTGGCGCCGCGCTTCATAAGGGCCGTCAGGTCCTTGCGCACGATTTTGCCACCAAAGTGCTCGAGCAGCTTGCCGTCCAGTCCATCCATGTCGTAACCGTCGTCCTCGGGAGCGTCGGCCACGGTTTGGGCATAGTCATCGGTCGAAAGCTCGTCATCGGTGGGCGCCACGGCATCGGCGGGCGCAGCCTCCTCGTCGGGCGCCACGGCCTCAGCGGGCACAGCCTCCACCGCGGGCACAGTCTCCACCGGCACATTCACATCAATCGAGGGAACTTCCCACAGATCGTCATCATGGCTATCAAACATAGGGCACACTCCTAAAAACCAAAGTCAGCAACAGGGGCAAACGAAACAGCGATGGTGTACGTCTCGCGCCAAACAATCTTGCCCGTCTCGCGCTCGCGGCAGACCAGATAGTACGGACCCTTGGCCGAGAATCCATCCGCTGCATGCAACGCAAACTTGGCATGCACCACGCGCTCCTGCGAGTTAACAGAAGTCTTGTTGGCATGCGCCTTGACCGTATCGCTCACCTCGTTGCCACTTGCATCGGTAAACACCAGCTCGTACTCGCACGGCAAGACCTTACCTTGGGCAGGCTCTTCCTGGATCAAGTTGACCGAGAAGAGCGAGTTGGTCACTCGGCGTCCCTCGCTTAGCACGCGCAGCGTCGCCGCGCGCGTGTCGACAAAGTCCTTGGAACCCGAGCGCGCACGCCAAAAACCGATAACGGGCACGCAGAGCTCCTGCAGGCTCATGCCGCCGTGGACGTAGTTGTTAGTGCCGCCGGGACGCTTGAAGTGCACGTTCTCGCGCGGGGCAAACCCCTCAAAACCGGCACCCAAACGTCCCATGTTAACATTAACAAACACCCCACGCACCTCGTACGAAAGCTCGCCCACGGCCTCGTTGGGCGCCACCAGATGACGTTTGCCGTACATGACGGGAGCGTCAAGGACGGGAAGGTCCGGCTTGCCGAGCATCTGGCACTCGCTGAGCTCCCGACGCGTGTAGATAAAGCCGTGGTCCGCCGTTATAACAACACGCGCGCCCGGGGCGTCGGTGCACACGCGACGCGCCAACGCAGCAAGTTCCTCCACGGTGTCCGCACAGGCATCGAAGATGTCATCCTGCGTAGCGGCCTTCTCGCCCGTAGCATCGATCTTGTTGTGGTAGAGATAAACGAGCTTGGAGTCCTTGAGCAGCGCCTTGCGCTCGGTTCCCGCCATGTTGAGGTATGCGCTCGAGCGCAAAGCGCGGGCCGTAGACTCAACGTGGGCAAGCACGGCCTCGCGCTGCGGAGTCGTTGCGGTGGGCATGCCGTCAGCCAACACAAGCGAGCCATCCGCTGCAAGTTCAAGCGCTTGGTGCGGCAGCAGCGCGGGCATGCCCACCTCGGTGATGGAGGGAAAGACCGCCTGCATGCTAGAAACCCTGACGTTGCCGCCGCGCTCGCGCTCGAGAAGCGCCGCGACATCACGGGCCACCTCATAGCGCAGCGCGTCGCTTACGATAACGACCGTCGTCTTGGCAGAGCCCACAAAGGTGGGCAGCACATGCCAGTAGAACTCATCCTGCCGTGCAGGGCCATCGATGTAGCCGCAATCGGCCCACTCCCCTTGCGCAGCGACCGCCCAGCAGGCATTGGCATCCGCCAAGAACCAGTTACTGTAGAGATTCTCCGCCCAGTCCGCCACAGCGCGGGCAGGTTCCTCGAGCGCATCGCACTCGACGGAGCGCACCCGCAGATACGCGGTGCACATGTGGCGATAGGCAGCGTCCATGGCATACCAATCGGACGTGTAGGCATCCCACACCTGCTGGGGTTGCGCCAGATGGAACCCACCCGCGTGTGTCTGCCTAAAAGAGCACATATCGGCCACGGCAGCAAGTAGGTCAAAGTAGCTCTCAACACGACGGTACCAGCTTAGGTCGCAACGGCGCGCAGCAAATGCGCGCGCACTCTCAACACGGTCCGCGCCCTGAGCAAACGAGCTGAACAACTGTGAGAGCACAGCCTCGTTGACGCACGGGAACACGTCAAGCGAGACCAACGCATCGATTGGCAGGGTCTCGAACCGCGCAAAGAGTCCACGGGCATCCTCTACCAAACGGCAGATCTCAAATAGGTCCTCGCTCGATGCCTGGGCATCGGCGGCCTGGTCCCACGTACGCACCGCCTCAAGACAATAGGGGCCGTAGGCGGGAGCCACATAGCTTTCGAGTCCCTTGAGCGCCCCCTCGGGAAGCGCGGTGGATGCCGCCGTAAGGAGCACATGGGATGCAAGCATAAGCAGTGAGTCGCGCTCGTACAGCGGCCCATCAAACCCATAGCAGCGCAGCATAAAGGCAGAGAGGACGTCGCGCAAGCTGTACTTATCCACCAGCGCAGCCAGCGCCTCGGGGCCCTCGTGCAGCAGTGTGGCCATGCAGCCGCGCAGCACAAACGCGGGCCGCGCGTCGCCCGGCTCCTTGCCGCCAAAGATCACCGTAAGGATTCCAAGCTCGATATCGGATACGCCCGCGGCATGCGGAACACACGCGGCAAACTTAGCGCAGCGGGTCTTGGCATCAAAGAACGTCTTGTGCTCGCGCAGACTCTCACGCACGGCGTCGACATTCTCGATACCCAGCTGATCGGCCAAAAGCGAAAGATAGTCAGCCTGGAACTGATCGGCATACAGCTCAACATCGGCAAGCCAATCACCCTCAAGCCTGCCGCGCGGGCAACGGCGATACAACAAGATATCGTTCGCAAGGTCATCGCGGTTGATGAGCTTCTTAACGGCAAACATGCGGCCCTCGCAGGCTTCAACAAACCGCACCGGGCGCTCAAAGTCACCGTGGGCGGGCATAACGCCATCATCGGCCCCCGCGCCGTCGAAACCCTCGGCGGCCAATCGCTCAAACTCAGGAGCAAACTCACCGTCCGCATCGTGCCAAACCACAACACGGCGCGGCGCGCATGGGGACAACGGCTGCAAAAAACGCAGCTTGAGCTGTTCTTCTACATCGATCTTGGGCATGAATATCCTTACCGTATTTGCAGTTACTTAATCTTTGCCAGCACATCCTGAAACTTGGCGTAGTTGACCTTAACGCCATCATCCAGGTCGATCTTAATCATCTGGTCTGCCAAGTGGTGCAGCTTCTCCTCGTAGCCAATGGTCTCTTTGAGCTGGTCATTGAGCTTTTTCACGCGCTTATCCAAGCGCACGCGCTCGCCGCGCTCGGCACTGGCAAGGGCATCGTTGGCATAGCCGATCTGGGCACGGTAACGCTCCTGCTGCTCATGCACATAGTCGGTGCGGATGCGAGCCAACAGGTCGGGCTGATAGCGATGCATGTAAACAAGGCACTTGAAGCCGTTCTTTTTGCCGCTGTCGAACAGCCAGTAGATAGGGCGCTTCTTGTAGGTCTGACAGTGGTCCTTAAAGAAGTCCTTCAAAAAGTAGGTGCGGATGACCTCACGCGAGGTGCCCTTGCCGCCGAGCACCTCGGCAATAAAGGCCAGGTTCTGCTCGAGCGTCTCCTCGCCGTACACGGTACGCACAAAGTCAATAAAATAGCGCACGATGTCGTCGTCAAAGTACTCGTCATCGGTAATGGGCAACACGTTGTCGCCATCGGGCATAAAGGTCACGTGGTCAGGGTTGGGCATCTTTGCCAGATAGTCGTCGACCGTGGCGCCCTGATCGGCCAGGACCAGCCCGTCCACATCCAGCGAATAGCGGCCAAACATACAGCCCACGGCATAGCTTATGAGCGAGCTGATCTCGTCGCGCTTGGTACGCACGTATTTGTTGCCCTTATAGCTCTCGGGAATCTCGTCGGCGGTATCGAAGATGCGCGCCACCGAAACGTACTTATCCTCGACCTCGATGGGCACTTCGCCCTCCATGTTGTAGATCTTGGCAAAGATTCGGTTGAGCTCTTCCTCGTTAGCGCGAAGCTGCTCAAACCGCTCGTTGACCTCAGCCTTGCGGGCCTCGTATTTATCTTGAAGTAAAGTGGCCATAACTACAGACCTTTCAATTTATCAATACAGTAGAAGTTGGAAAACCCGAGCCCATTCCATCAATCAATAAACACCAAGACTCGTGAGCTGAAAAACAGCGAAAGCCTTCCGATGCTCGACCGATATCTTCAGGACAAGTCTGGCTATCAATAAATCCCATAAGTGAGAGACGACAACTACAATAAAGTCAATAAAAGATGGGACAGAAAAACGAATGCCATGATTAATGACAGGACAGTCAGGCCAGTTGATATTTTCAATCGCTTCCACATGTTGTTATGTTTCAAAAGGTAAGCCCGATAGGTAATGTTTAGGGAAGAGCAGTAGGACTTAAGCAAGTCCCGTTCCCTAATTTGCCCGCCCTCGTCGCAAGCCTCTTTGTAAGTAGTCGAATACCTATCAAATTGTTCAGAAGGAGATGCGAGTGCAATATTGCTCCTTAAAAATATTGCACTGACAGCTATAACAAGAGCACAGCCAAGAAGACCAAGAAGAATCAAATAGACAAACAGTATTTGCCTCGTTGAAATCCCATAAACTTCCTCAAGACCTTGAATATTTGAAATATAGTCGAGAGGTGCCAGGTACGCAACGGACAGAATCGTGATGGTAACCATGAGGTTATCAACGTAGCGATTTAAGCTATCCCCCCTCTCTTTTTCAAATTCAAGTGAGGAAAGAATAATGTCTCTCAAGTAATCGCTAATCTGCCCCTCCTTGGAGAGAGCGCTTTTATCGACGTCATGTCGCTTGTTCTTTTTGCCCATGAAAGTCACCTTTACTACTTGGTTTTTCGATCAGGTAAACCCGCCGGTTTTTCATAAGTAAATTGCGTTAACCTTGTTATGGGTCCAGGAATCGTGACCGGCTTCTTTGCTCCCGCCCCTTCATCTTTTCTTTTCTTGTCATCTTTCTTTTTTTCAGACATATTTAATTTCAATCCAATCTATCCAATGACGTTCTTTTGTTAAAGATAGGTGAGTCCTAACAAGACAGCTAAATTAAAGGATGACGCTTGAAATCCCAAGAAGTTTCAAACGAGTCATAGTCAGCCTTTGAAATTGAGCGAGAGTCTTCAACGAGTGAACAAACAGTCGGTTCGGCGGCCTTATCTTGGATGATCGGTAACTGACCGATTTGGCCTACCTCAAAGTTTAGAGTCGGCGACATAAACGCCAAATCAATTTCGGCAATGGAACAGTTGCAGAAAGCCTGGATGTATCGAAGCTCATTCGGCTCCGCAAAAAGACATGCTCCAGCTACCTCAAAAAGCATCCCTCGAGGTGCAAACCTAAAGGAGGCGAGGCTGGAAGAAATTTTAGACCAGGAAACTGCGGGCTTGAAATAGTCGTTCTGGTTCTTGATCACAAAATCAGGTGTAGAGAGATAGGTATACTTGGACAGAATTGCTTCCTTCATCTCCCGACCGTCATCAAACCAATTAACCACCTCATCGTAGTCACCCCACCACTTTCGATAGGAGCCGCCCCGAATAATCGGAAACCAACGGGAACCACTTTGCTTTGCCTCGGGCCTGCCACTGCAATCTCGCGATGTGTTGGAAGGCACCACTTCCCACCATTTCCTCAAAAAGCGGCCATTATCGCTCGTTGCCAAGCCCTGTCGCGGAGTAGCAATGGCATCGAGCCTCTTTCCTTTTGTGAACGATTCAACAAGAGCATCGCTGGCCCAGTAGGCTATGGGGGTGCCGGGGATTTGTTTGAAGGTGTCGGCGTTGCGGCGGTAGAACCAGCCACAGTCGGGGTTTTGGATGGCCTCCAGCGCCTTGGGAGCCTGAACCGCGGGGCCAGTAAAATCGGCAAGACGAACGTATCCGCCTTTATAACCATCGATATGCGAATTGTGATAGGTAAACGTGCAGATGGGCACGGTTGCCCCTGCAAAGCCAGAATACTCGAGCTGAATGAGCGTGGTTAGGGTCTTGTCATCGATAAGCCTATTTCGAAGCTTCTCGTAGCTACCGATAAACATCCAAACAAATGGAGTCATCATTCCGACTTCGCCGTGCTCGCCAGCAAAGTCCATAATGCGCACGATGAACGAAGAGAACAGGTCACTCTTCACGTCGGGATAATTTCTCTTGACCCACTTGCTCATGAATGGATTAAAGCTGCTGCTGCCCATATACGGAGGATTCGCAACGGTGCAGGTAAAACGACGGGACAGCTTCTCGCAGATGGCGGCAGCGCTTTCGAGCTTAGTTTTGGCCGTAGCGGCAAAAAGGTCATCGGAACAACTCGCGACGGCAGCCTTGAGCTCGTCGATCTCGTCCTCTGAAGGATTGAGCAGCGAACCGATCTCGCCCAAATGGCTCAGCTCCTCGGCGAGCTTCTTGTTGCCCGGGAGCTCGTCCTCTCCCAGCGGGATGCTCGAGAGCGCGGTAACGTCGGCGCGCACGGCGCGCTTGAAAAAGCGACGATCGTGCTCGCGGGCGCACATGGCAAGCGCCAGTTCCGCGATCTGCGCTGCACGGGGATCGATCTCCATGCCAGCGAGGTTTTTAGTAAGAATGAGCTCGGGAATTTCGCGCTCACGATAGCCGCGCTCCTCGTACATATGGAAGAGCAATTCGAACGCATAGACCAGGATATGGCCCGAGCCGCATGCGGGGTCACAGAGGGTTATCTCCTCGGGGCTCGAGATGCGTATGAAGTCCTCGTGCTCAGCATCGGGCTCGATGTAATATTCCATGCGCTCGCGCAGCGAACTCCCCGGGTTATTGAGCATCCACAGACGGCCGAGCGAGTTCTCGACCATGTAACGCACGATCCACTCGGGGGTGAAGAGCTGCGTGGCGGGCGCGATGTCCGCCGCCGCTGCCTTGCGCTTGGACTTGAAGAACTCGTCTTTAACGTCAGCGTTGTAGTACTGATACATCCAGCCCAGAACGGTCACGCCCTTGCGCCAGTCCTCGTCAGTGAGGACGGCATTGAGCTTGCCCACCACGCCGTCGGACATCATGAGGCCCTGGGGCAACAGCAGCTCCATGGCTCCGCCCACGCGTTCAAAGACGCCCGGTAGGCAATCGGCAAGCTCCTCGCACTGAGCAACAAACAGGTAGCGCCACAGCGGTTCATCCAAGCCCGCCATCTTGAGCTCGGCTATGCGATCGGCATCGGCCGTCGCTATCTCCACGTCCAGTGCGTTCTCCACGGCCTCGCTACCATGGCTGCCGTCCGCACGACTTAGTATGCGCATGCGGCTGGGAAGCCATCCGCGTGCATCCATAAAGCGAATGGCCACGATGCGGTTGAACCAGGTGTAGGCCGCACGGTCGCGCAGCACCTCGTGACCCACCTCTGCCTGCATGCGCAGCAGTTCGTCGCGTTGCTCAATCTCAGCCGGACTTAGGGGCAGGCCGCTAACGGTCTCGGACCCAACGGGCGCGGGTGCAGGTTCGGTGATGCCGTAGCGCACCATCTGCGCCTCCACGCCTTTGATGAGCTCCGTACGGGCCCAGGTGCAGAAGCTCTTAAGAGCAGAATCGTTCATGGTTGATGAGCCTTTCTAAACGCCATAAGCCACCGGTGCGCGCTTTGGCACCGGTGGCTCCGCGGGTTAGTTGATACGGATCTCGTCGTTTGCAGCGAGCGCCTGCATAAGGCGGGAGCGCAGGTCGTCCACGTAGCGCTCCACGTCCCCTGCGGACAAGAGACGACTCGGCTTGGCCAGATCGGCGCGGCGCACAGTCTTGATCTTGCGCTGGGGCACGGGTGCAGGCGTGGGCGCTGACGACGCAACGGCCTTGTTGGAGATCTTCTTGACCACCTCACCCGTACTCGTGACCTCGGTGGTGCGGCGCTCGTTGTCCATACGCATGCGGGCCGCATCCACAACGTCGTACATCCCGTTGGTTGCTGCGCTGAGCCAGTTGGCCCAGTTAGTCGCGGCAACACTCAGCTCGTTGAGGCTTTGAGCACTGTGGGCACGGTTTTTGAACGACTCGTATTTGGCGCCGGCGTCTGCTATGGCATCCTTGGCTTGATTGACAAAGCCCTTTTGACTCTCAGCCTGTGCCTGCAGGTCTTGCAGATCGCTCTCGATTCGGCACAAAAACTCATTGCGGCGGATGCCCAGCAGCTTTTTCATGTCGTCCTCGACGGGATCCATAAGCGGCTGCAGGTCTTTAATGCGGCCGTAGGGCTTGGGATCTTTGAGAACCTCACGCACCTTTGCCACATTCTCAACCGCGCTGGGAATGTCATCGGAGGCATACTCGATACCCTCGGTGCGGCTCAAGAAATCCTTGGCGTGGTCAAACGCTGTTCGCTGGTTGGACTCGAAGAACTCAACCACCTTATCAAAGTCTTCCTTGGCATCGAGCAAACGCTCCTCATGCTTGGTGAACGTGGTCAAGAACGCCTCGGCCTCGTTCTGGTCCTTAAGGACGTCGGCCACCTCCGAGCGCATCTTCTCGCACTCGTCCTCACCGGGATACGGGTAGGCCGGCTTGATGCCCGTGTAGTAGTCGCGTGCCATGGCGAGGCACGCCTCGCGCAAGCCCTCAAGGCGCTCTTTGAGCTCGGCCACGAGCTTATCCTCGTTGGAGGGCACGGTCTTGAGATCAAACAGATCACGCATGAGCTCGCCCGTGGCGCGCAGCAACCGGTCGCTCATGCGCACGCGCAAGCGCACCTGGGCCTTATCGGCATCCTTGCGCAGGAGCGCCACCATGCGGCTATCGTTAGCTTGAACCGTCTGGCCGCCAAACAGCACCTGCGCGCGCTGCTCCACCACAAGCTGCGCCACCACATTTGCGATGTCGACCTCGCGCCAGCCAAAGGGCCTTTGCTGGTACTGGCGCTGGATATCGCCCATAGCGGTATCCAGATGGCGCTGGTGCTGCACTTTGAGGTAGTCCTCAACCTCCTTGAGCGCACGCGTGTTACCCGCGTTCATGCCAGCGAGCCCCGCTTGAACGTTGCCCGCCAGAGTGGAGCGGATATCGGAATCGCTCGTGACCGGCGCGCCGATATAGCCGGCCTTTTCAAAGACCACATCGCACAGCTGCGCCAGCACCTGCTCAAAGACCTGGGCGGGTTTGGCAGCACGGATCTCAATCATGCGCCCGTTGACGGCGCATCGTGCATGGAGCACCGCCTCAGCCAAAAGGGCGTCAGCCTCTTTCTCGTTAAAGTCCTTCTCGCGCATTTTGGCCTCGACGATCTGGCGGGTACTCGGCGGTAGCTCCTGCAGGTTGCGCGTCTGGGCGTACATGCGAATCTTAGCGGCGTTGACGAGTGGGGCCCAATAATCCACCTCGTCGCTCAAGGCCACGATGGCCTTATCCACGGATTTCAATGCCAGCTCGGCATCGTCCGCACGGCCCAGATTGCTGGCCATGGTCACCACGGATAGTTCCATGCCGCCCATGTTGGATCCATGAATCGAGCCATCCACGTAGCGGTCAAAGGGGAAGTCGTTGGTCCCGCGGTTGAGTTTGCGCGCAGTGTAGATGCTTTCGAACAGGCGCTTCTTGATGTACTCAATCACCTTCGCGTTATCGATCGGGGTGCGTGCGATCTCCTGCGCTATCTCCTGCTCCTTGTCGGTGAGGAAGCTATAGGTATCGCCCTGGCGTGCCACGTAGCTCTCGCGCTCCAAGCGGGCGAGAGATTCCTTGACGCGGTCCTTAAGGGCGCGCTTGTCCACGTCCAGGCTATCGATCATAAGGATGGAGATGTTCTCGACCGTGGCCTTGACGTAGCCGATGTAGCGGATCGAGTACAGGAGCTTGAGCACCTGGACGTCGTAGGGTTCAAGGCCCTCCGCGTTCTCGGCCGCACGGACCGCGCGGTCAACCACCTGGCTGATGCCGTGCTCAAGATCTTTGGAGATAGTGTCGAAGAAGCGCCAGAACGGCACGAGCGCACCGGTCTGGTCATGCTGGATGGCCTGAGCGCTCTCCTGAAACGCGCTCAGCATGGAGCGCTCGCCCGTGGACATATGCTTGGCCTTAACACCATGCTTGCGTACCTCGGTCATCACGTCGGGCAGAAGCTTAAACTGGTAGCCCACAAACGGGTAGCTGGCCACAAAATCCTTGGAGTTGGCGAAGCCGGCAAGGTCGGAGCGCGAGCCCCCCTCAAAGGTAAAGTTGTTTTTGAGAACGGCGGCGTCTTGCTCGTAGACCTGTGCAAGCATATCGGCCGCCGGCGCGGTCTTCTCGAGCACACGGCGTTGGATGACCTCGTCCACGCTGGAGCTGGAGAGCGAAAGGCGGGTATTGAAGCGGCCTTGGATCTTTGAAAAGTCGTTGCCCACGGGCAGGCTCAGGTTGTCGATGGCCTCCTGGCTCGTGACCATCACCCACACGCGGCCACCGCAGGCGGCACCCAGCTCCTCGACGATGGTCTGAAGGCTCAGCATAAGGCTTGGGTCCTGGTCGTTTGTAATAAACTGACCCACCTCATCGACCATAAAGAGCAAACGGAAGTTGCCACCGTGGGCCGCTGCCTGAGCGTCCACGTAATCCTTGACCTTTTTGGCAAAGACATCGGGGGCCAAAACCTCGTCCTCAGAACCCTCGAGCCAGTTCCATGCGGCCTTTTCGCTCATGCCGAGCACGCTCTGCAGCACCTCGACGACGTCGTCCTCAAAGTAGCTGTAGGTGTCGCGGGCCTGGAGCCAGGACTCGCCGTTGACGCGCTCAAAGGCCTCGCGGAACTCCTGGGTCTTGCCCAGGGAATCGATGTAGTCCTCGAGCTTTGCAAGCTTGAGGTCCTCGCCGTAGAAGCTGCGCGCCTCGTAGAACATGCGCTCAAAGCCGCGAAGCAGCGCCGTGGGAGCCGTATCGCCCTGCTTCCACTGGCCCGCCTTGCTATCGATGTTAAAGAGGATGGCCTGCGTGGGCACCGAGCAGGCGCGCTCCATGGCAGCCGCGACCATGGGGTCGACGATTTTGCCGTCAAAGTAGCGGATGGCGCTCTTGCCGCCGATCTGGCGATTCTCGAGCAGGTAGCTCAGCATCTTGAGGAAGTGCGATTTACCGGAACCGAAGAAACCACTGATCCACACGCCGATCTTGTCGGTGCGTGCATCGATGGCATCGCCGTAGGCCTTGAAGAACGTGGCAAAGTGCCTCTGCAACTCGCGCGTCACCACGTACTCGTCAAGCTCCTGGCGGATGGACCCATCTTTTGAATCCTGGACCTTGACCACGCCGTTGATGGAGCGGTTGATGTCTTTTGCAAAGAGGTCGCGAATGATCGTGTTGTCCATGGGTGCTCCTTTGGGTTTGGGAACGTTATGGCAAAGGGTTGTTACCGGCGACAGGGACTTGCCTGCGGGGAGCCGTGCTTACGAGATATCGATGGCGCGGTAGTAGTTATCGGCCGGCAGACGGTTAAAGAGCTGGAAAGAAGAGCCGTTGAAGCTGCCTGGATAGGCGGCGATCACCGGCAGGTCGGAAAAATCGACTTGCATGCAGTCGAGAAGGGTGTGAATACGAAAAAAGGGATAGACCTCGCCGGCACCGGTCAGAAGAATGACGTCGCCAGGTGCATGAGGTTCGGTTTGCTCGAGGATGAACGCGGCGATCTTCTCGGGCGAACAAAACTTGGCCACGTCCTCAAGCACACGCTGGGTGCCGCGGCGCTCCTCTTGGCGCGGAATGGCCTTGAGGACACGGCGCTTTTCGAGGATCGCCAGCACGGCGTCGTAGAGGTTTACGACCTTGAGCGTGCACGGGAGCTTGCCGGCCTCGGCATCGCGTGAAAGGGTGTCAAACAACGCGCGCGCCTCAAACTCCAGCGCAGGGTCGTAGCAGAAGGTATGGAAGCCGATCTCGTTACCTATGCCCTTGTTGGCCAAAAAGTCCTCGCTGCACAGGCACTCACGCAGGAGCTGCGCGCGGCGCTCAAATTCTTGGCGGGCGCGCTCGGAGCGGGCATGCGCCGCCACGACGCTCTGGCGGGAATGGATGCCGATATTGGTGGTGATGTCCGTCGCCGGGGTGATAGCAGGGTCGATGGCGCTGTTGACGGGAGCCACGCTACATCACCGCCCTGCCGGTAAGGGCCGCGATAAGCGACTGCTCACCCAGCTGAATCAAGGCTCGCTCGACATCGGAATCGAGGAAGAGTGGTGACAGGCGCTCGGACTCCGGGCCCTGACCCTCGCCGATAAGACCGGCATGGCGGAGCGTCTGGCGCAGCGAGCCTTTGATGCGCGTGACCGTGGACTCGGTCCAGCGGGCGGCGTCCGGATACTCCGTGGTAAAGCGCGTCATAAAGGCGTTGAGGTCAACCGCCGTAAAGGCATAATCAAAGTTTTGCAGGCGCTCCCCTACCTCGACGAGCACGAGCTCGCGCACGATGTCGTAGCGGCAGATCATGCTGTAGAAGATGGCCTGGTCCGCCTGCGTGGGAGTGCCAGATGCCATAAGGCTGGTTAGGGATGACGCGGCCTCGACGGCGGTATTGGGGTCGATGCCGCGCGCGGCGCATGCGGCGTCCGTGGGCACCATGGCGTCGAGGCGGCGAAGGCACACGGTTGCGCGGTTGGCGACCATGCGCTCCGTGGGATATTGAAAGAGGTTCTCGCTCTTTACGCATACAATGACCTGCTCGTCGCTTGCGCCCTGTATACGCAGGGCAGCGACGATGCGCATCTCATGCGGGAGGAATTGCTCGCGGGTGAGCACCCCCCCCCCGAACGCTTTTTGTGGTTATATCCACAGTACACGCTCCAAGGGTGTCAAAGGCTGTCACAAGTGCGCCGCAACCCGGCAGGCAGGTGCGGCGCACATGACAATAATCATACCTGTTGGTAAAAAAGTTACCACGCCCAGAGTGTCAAATGTTGAGCAACAAAATTAAATCCGGTTAACGGTCATTTTCGCAGCTCAGAAGCTTTGACGAGGTCGCCCCAAATCACACTTGCCAGACAACCGCACTTACGAATGCAGGCACGCACACGCCCAACGCCATCCTCCGCTATATTCAACATAGAGTTATACATATGCTTCTATGTAAGGAGCTTCATATGCCTGTCATGAAGCCTATTTCTGATCAGACGCGCGCGCTAACTACCATTCAGGAACGCGAAGATCACATTCAACGTACCATCGCTCATGGTTATGACGACCTCACCAACGGTCGTGTGCGTCCCTGGAAACAAGCGAAGGCCGAGGCGGATCGGATGCGAGCCTCGAGATAAGCCCTCCCCCATGTAACCATCCTGTAAATCATAGCGGCGCACTCGAGTTTTACCGTGATGCGGTCGCGCCTGGCGCTCCACTGTGCTAAAGTATCCCGAACGTTCAAACGACTACGAGGGAGACTAGAAGATGGCACGTGTGCACAACTTCTCAGCTGGCCCGGCCGCGCTGCCCACCAGCGTGCTCGCCGAGATCGCCGACGAGATGATGGACTACCGCGGTTGCGGCATGTCCGTGCTCGAGATGAGCCATCGATCTAGCATGTACCAGCAGATCATCGACGACGCCGAGGCAACCCTGCGCCGCCTGCTGAGCATCCCTGACAACTACCGTGTCCTGTTTTTGCAGGGCGGCGCCACGCTGCAGTTTGCGGGCATCCCCATGAACCTCATGCGCCGCGGCCGCGCCGGCTACGTCGTGACCGGCAACTTTGCCAACAAGGCGTACAAGGAGGCCGCCAAGTACGGCGAGGCCGTGCTGCTCGCGAGCTCCGAGGACACCAATTTCGACCGCATACCCACCATAGTCGACATCAACGCGCGCATTGCCGCCGAGGCCGCGGGCGGCGGGCTCGACTACGTCTACATCTGCCAGAACAACACCATCTTTGGCACCATGTACCACGAGCTGCCCGCTTGCGACGACGTGCCGCTGGTCGCCGATGTCTCGAGCTGCTTTCTGTCGCAGCCGCTCGACGTTGAGCGCTACGGGCTCATCTACGCCGGTGCGCAGAAAAACGCCGGCGCCGCGGGCGTGACCGTGGTCATCGTGCGCGACGACCTCATCGCAGATGGCCCCGCTTTTGCGCAGACGCCGCAGTACCTGGACCTTAAGACCCAGGCCGCCAAGGGCTCCATGCTCAACACGCCCAACACCTTTGGTATCTACGTGTGCGGCAAGGTATTCCGCTGGGTTGAGCAGACCGGCGGACTTGCCGCCATGGCCGAGCGCAACTGGGCCAAGGCCAACCTGCTCTATAACCTGCTCGAGCACAGCGTGCTGTTCCATGGCACCACACAGGCCGACAGCCGCTCCATCGCCAACGTCACCTTCCGCACCGACGATGCCGGCCTCAACGCCGCCTTTGTCGCAGGCGCGGCCGAGCACCAGATTCAAAACGTCAAGGGCCATCGCTTGGTGGGCGGCATGCGCGCCAGCGTTTACAACGCCGTAACCATGGAAGACGTGCAGGCACTGGCCTCGTACATGAAGGACTTCGAAGCGCAGCATAGTTTGAGTCCGCGATCTAACTAGCCCGCAACGCGCGGGCCGACCAGCCATCTCAGACCACCCTGTATAGATCAAAACCTGCTAAGGAGTTTTCCATGCGCAAGATCAAAACCATCGACGACATCACCAAAGACGGCAAAGTCGAGTTTGGCGAGGGCTACGAGTTTGTAAGCACCGCCGAGGAGGCCGACGCCATCCTGATGCGCTCGACCGACCTGCACGGCTACGAACTGCCCGAGGGCATTCGCGCCATCGCCCGCTGCGGTGCCGGCGTCAACAATATCCCCGTCGAGGAGTATGCCAAGAAGGGCGTCGTCGTCTTTAACTCCCCCGGCGCCAACAGCAACGCCGTCAAGGAGCTCGTCCTGGGCATGTTGGTGCTCTCGAGCCGCGGCGTGGTGCAATCGATGAACTGGGTGCGTGACAACGCCGACGACCCCGAGATTCAGGTCGATGCCGAAAAGGCCAAGAAGGCCTTTGTGGGCCGCGAGCTCAAGGGCAAGCGTATCGGCGTCATCGGCCTGGGCAACGTGGGCTCCAAGGTCGCCAACGCCTGTGTCGACCTGGGCATGGACGTCTACGGCTACGACCCGTTCATTTCCGTCGAGCACGCATGGGTGCTGAGTCGCGAGGTGCAGCGCGTGGGCACGCTCGAGGACCTCTGCCGCGGCTGCGACTACCTCACCGTGCACGTGCCCAGCAAGGCCGATACCATCGGCATGATCAGCACCGAGCAGATCGACCTGCTGGCGCCCGACGCCGTGCTCATCAACTACGCGCGCGAAACCATCATTGACGAGGACGCCGTCGACGCTGCCCTGCGCGAGGGCAAGCTCAGCTGGTTTAGCTGCGACTTTGCCACGCCCAAGACCGTCAAGATGCCCAACACGTTTATCACCACGCATTCGGGCGCCGGCACCGGCGAGGCCGAGGCCAACTGCGCCGACATGGCCATCAGCGAGCTCAAGGATTACCTGGAAAACGGCAACATCGCGCACAGCGTCAACTACCCCGCCTGCAGCATGGGCAAGGCGCGCGCCGCAAGCCGCATTGCCTGCCTGCATGCCAACGTGCCCAACATGATCGGCCAGATCACGGCCATTCTCGCCAAGGACAACGCCAACGTGCAGCGCATGACCAACGAGTCCGCTGGCGAGAACGCCTACACTATGTTCGACACCGACGAGCACCTGGACAGCAGCACCATCGAGGCTCTCAAGCAGATTCCGTCGATGTATCGCGTGCGTGTGATCAAATAGCGCCGGTGCCAAGCCTGCCAGGCAGGCCATGAAGCCCATTCGGCCCCCGTTTTCACGAAACGGGGGCCGATTTTGTTGCTCCGGACGACTTTAAAATGATACCCAGAATAAGTTTTTTCAGATAATCGATAGTGAGGCTCAAGTCGCTAAGCACACCCGCTTTGATAAACAGCTTTATCAGGGACTTTAGTAGGTAAAAATCGATCTCTATGTGCCGAATGTAAGTTGACTGTCCATTTTCCGAAACAACTTATTCTAGATAGCATTTTTAAGGCCCCTCCAAGGCGAAATATAAGTCTTTTTGTGACATAAAACTCTAGTCCGCGCGACCGTTTTCCACCCGCGCGGCTACATTCCTGCCCAATCGATAAAAATCTCCTCACGAAGCCGCCGTTCGAGCTCCTGCTGTCGCGGCGTCTTGTCTTTCAGCGGCACATCGAGATAGGCCATGATGAGCTCCATCACCACGCGGAAGGCATCGGAGTCGGCCAGCTGACCATAGGTCATCAGAATGACGGGATATCCCATCGCTTGCAGCGCCGTCGTTCGATCGGAGTCCGAAATCTTGGATTCTATGGATCCGTGAATGGCTTTACCTTGGCATTCAACCAGACACTCTCTGCTGCCGTCCTTATTTGCCAGCAGGATATCGGCATAGCGCCTATCAAGCCCCGAAATCAGGCGGGCGCTGCGCGTCATACGAATCTCAACGTTATTGGTAAGGCTCAGCCCTTCGCCGCCGCGCAACCTCGTAAGGCCAAACAGCATCGAAGCCTGGACCTCGAGCGGCGATGCTGCCACCCCCGTAATGCATTTCGCGGCTCGTATGAACGATTTAGCGCCGCGGAGCCCCCGGACCTTATCGACGAACTCTGTAAGCTCAGAGAGCTCGATCAAGGGAGGTCGTTTCCACAAGTCCGTTGGATTCCCCGAGACATCCTTTACGTTTTCCCAGCCCGACCGTGCGTCACCCCACCGGCCCCCGTATGCCTGCTCAAGTGCCGACTTTACCTGAGGTGCAATCTTGCACACGGCAAAGGTGCCGCACATCTCATACATGCACATGATTAGACGCTCGTTTGAGACCGAGGAAGCCAGGGTCAGCAGGGTAAAGAGTGGGGACGCAACATCGAGGCCAAACTCCGTCTGCCGCACGGAATCAAACGGCCTCTCCCCGTTCCAAACATGCCTGACAATGCGATCGCCCTTACGTCCGCAGCTGCCCTGCGCCAACACGTGTAACGGGGTGCCCAGGAAATGCGTGACGAGCGGATGCTCACATAGGTGCTCCCTGCGCGGATCGTCCGCAGAATCGGGCAGGTCCGGCATTATTGCCAAGACCTGTGGAGGTATCCGGTGATACCGAAAGGCAGATATGTCGCACAGCATGTCGTCCATGAAGGGTACGTACCCGCTGCGTCGCTTGTGAACCCGCTCGGACGGCAAACGCGCTGGCTCGGCCTGCGAACGGTAAATACTGCCACGCCCACGTCGCGGATCTCTCAGGAGGCTTACAATCGGTTTGGAAAGCAAACTGATTGTGAGGTTGCATATGGTTGATGAGGACTTTGCCTGGCGGCTTACGCAAGGACTCGTGCGGATCGACAGCTCAGACCCGGGCGCGTATGAGGATGAAATTGAGCGCTTCATTAAGAGGCTCATTGAGCAGCAGCTGGCACAACTTGATAGTTCTGCGCTCGATGCCGTGCAGATTGAGGAGCTCGAAGTGCTGCCCGGGCGCCGCAACCTTAAAGTCACCGTGCCGGGCCAAAGCGACGAGCCGCGGCTGGTCTATATCTGCCACATGGATACCGTCACCTTGGGCGATGGCTGGGACGCAGACATCGCACCGCTTGGGGCGGTTGTGCGCGACGATAAACTCTATGGCCGCGGTGCCTGCGATATGAAGGGTGGCCTGGCCTGCGCCATTGCCGCACTGGTCCATACGCTCGAGCGCGTGGCGGCGGATGGCGCGCTGCCACGCCGCGGCTTTTCGCTCATCTGCTCGGTCGACGAGGAAGACTTTATGCGCGGCTCCGAGGCGGCCATCAATGCCGGCTGGGTCGGCTCGCGCGAATGGGTGCTGGACACCGAGCCCACCGACGGGCAGATCCAGGTGGCGCACAAGGGGCGTACGTGGTTCGAGATTGAAATGGCTGGCGTGACGGCGCATGCGAGCCAGCCTTGGAAGGGCGCGGATGCCGTCGCCGCCATGGCCGAGGTCGTGTGTTCGCTTCGTCGCGCGTTTGCGGCGCTGCCCGCGCACGATGAGCTGGGGCCTTCGACCATCACGTTTGGCCAAATCGAGGGCGGATATCGCCCCTACGTCGTACCCGACCGCGCCAAAGTCTGGGTCGACATGCGTCTGACCCCGCCGACCGATACGGCCGCCGCAATCAATATGGTCGAGCATGCCATCGCCGTCGCCGAAGCCGCCGTTCCCGGTTGCCATGGCAGCTACACCGTGACGGGCGACCGCCCCGCCATCGAGCGCGACCCGAACTCTCCCCTTCTAGCAGCGCTCAAGCGTGCCGCCGATGACGTAACGGACGCGGACACGACCGTCGGCTTCTTTACCGGCTACACCGATACCGCCGTCATTGCCGGCAAGACGGGCAACCGCAACTGTATGAGCTACGGCCCCGGATCGCTCGCGCTCGCGCACAAGCCCAACGAGTATGTGCCCCACGCCGATATCAATCGTTGTCAGCAGGTGCTAATCGCGCTCGCCGATAACGTGCTCTGGGACGCGAACGGCCAAGTTGGGGCATAATAAGCCGCGAACAAACCGACTCGCGCGTTAGGACCGCCCATGAAAGCACTTCCGTTTCCCTGCATCCGCCCGGCTCAGGACCGTGTGCTCGAGGCGCTGCCTGCGATGGGCGGTATCCTGAGCGGCAACGACGCCCTGCGCGGCGCCATTGCTGACGGCCTAATGCTCAAGGATCCAGGCGCGGCGTATTACGTGTACGAATGCTCGGGTGAGCCGGGTCGCGTGACGGGCGTCGTGGCGATTTGCCCGACGAGGGTACTTGCGGGCGGCAAGGGCGATGCCAGCGCTGACGTGGCCGCCGCTGCGCACGCGATCGCCGAACTCAAAGTTCAGCCGCGCCCCGTGTCGCTCGCCTACGAGGCGTCGCCCGTCATGGATATCATTTTGAGCGCTGCCAAAGAGGGCGCATCGCTCTACGCCGTCACCGATCCCGCGGGCATCACACATCGCGTGTGGGAGGTCAAGCGCGAGGACGCCGTCGGGGCCATCCGCGCTATGCTCGACCAAGCACCGGAGCCGGCACTGGCCGACGACCCCGCCTACGCCGCCGCTCTGACCGGGGCGTCGCAGCTGCTAGCCGATGAGGCCCGTGCCGCCGGAACGTACACCGGCAAGGAGCCGTTCAACTTTACCGTTGCCGTGCTCTTCCCCGCCGCGCAGGTCAGCGGCGCCGCGCAGCGGGTCCCGATGGGCCTGCTCACCCACCAGGTCGCGCGGTTCTAGCAAGACCAGACCGCCCAGCACAAAAATCGGCAGCTCAACAAACAGGGGGCGGGAATGCAATACATGCACATGCATCCCCGCCCCTTTCGCATGGAGCAATTATGTCGGCGACCTGCGTCGCCACACCCACGCTACCCGCGTCGCGGACCCGCTGTCGCCACCAGCGGTTCAAGCCCCAGCTCGCGCGCGTAGTCTTCCTGCGTAAAGACTTCGACCAGTTCAAACGTATCGGCCGCATCGTCAAACGCAAAATGCAGCACTGAGCAGTTGCCCGGCACGCGTTCGCGCTCGTCGGCCGCCGCGCCCCGCACGTGGTCCAAAAACTCCTTGATAGCTGAGCCATGACTTACCGCGAGCACGCACGTATGGTCCGGACGCTGCATAAGATCGGTCAGCGTCGCCACCATGCGCGTGCGCACCTGGATCTGGCCCTCGCCGCCAAACTGCCGATAGAAGTCGCGCCACGGGCGCTCGGGCATAAGCATCACGCGCTCGGCCTCAAAGTCGCCAAAGAACCACTCACGCAGGCCGTCCAGGCGCTCGTACGCCAAGCCCGGCCACAAGTTGGCGATAGTCTGCTCGGTGCGATGAAGCGTAGAGGTGTAGGCATGATTGGGCTCAATGCCGCGCGCACGTAAAAACATGCCGGCGCGCGCCGCCTGGTCGCAACCCAACTGCGTAAGCGGCGAATCACTCCACCCCTGAATGATACGCTTAAGGTTGAATATCGTCTGTCCATGACGGACCAGATACAGATCTTTATTCATAGGGGTCCTTTCGTTCGTTACCAACCCAAAAGCGAAAACGCCCCGTCGCAATAGCCAAAATGAAGCACGGCACCGTTGTCGGGCAGCTCTCCCCCGCCAGTCACATACTCAAGAAACTCCTGGCAGGCTGAGCCATGGGAAACCGCCAGCACGCAGTCGTGCTGCGGCCTGGCCATGATGCGGGACAGCGCCGCGACCATGCGCGACTGAAGCTGCACTTCCGACTCGCCGCCAAAGGCAACAGGATAATCGCCCCAGGGCTGCGGCGGCATCTCGCGATTTGATGTGCCCTCCAGCGAGCCAAAATGCCACTCACGCAGGTCATCGACCAGCTCAATGGAACGGCCCTCGCCAACGATAAGCTCGGCCGTATGCCGCGCCCGGCCCAACGGCGAGGAATACACATGATCAAAGGCCACGCCACGCGCCGCAAACGCCGTACGCGCCGTCAGCGCCTGCTCGCGCCCGCGCGCCGTAAGCGGCGAATCGTGCCAGCCCTGCAAAATGCTCTGCACATTGAGCTCAGTCTGCCCATGCCGCACCAAATACAGATCTGCCACACACCCTCCCCTCGTACCACCACAAAGGGGACAGGAGCCTTTGTGGTGATTTTGCCGCCGGATTGCACCGCAACGACGCACAACTACAGCAGCACGTCGGCAAGCGGACGCTTGGGTACGTGGTGCACCTGCGCCTCGTCGCGCCAATAATTGATGGAGCCGTCGGGGTTGGAATCGATCGCATCGATCACCTGTGTCTCGGCCGGAACGCCAAACGCCATGATCAGCTTGAGCTCATACTTGTCGTTATTGAGCCCCATGGCTTCGATCGCGGGGGGCGTAAAGGCCTTGAACATGCAGGCTGCCACCTCGGGCGTGGCGCTGCGGGCGGCGAGCATCATCGTCTGCGCGGCAATGCCCGTGTCGACCTCGGTAATGGGAGCGGCAGGCTTGCCCGGAACGGCGCGCTCGGCCAGAATCGCGATATAGCCGGTCGGGCGCTCGCCCTCGGCAGGACCCGGCCAATCCTTAAACGCGCCGGCCCATGCAAGCTCATCAAATACACGCACGCAATCCTCGGCACCGCTCACCACATGAAAACGAAGACGCTGAGCATTGGCACCACACGGGGTCAGGTGCGCCAGCTCCGCCAGCTCAAGCAAAAACTCGCGCGGCACGCGCATAGACTCGTCAAAACGGCGGCACGTACGGGCACGACGGACCAGCGCATCAAACGCGTCCAAGCCGAGCTTTTCGCAACCCTGCTTTGCCATCGATTCTGCGCTTACCGGCGCCGCGGGAACTGCTTCGTTCATAGGGACCCCCAATACAAGCCAATTGTCCTTAGGAAAATCTAACCTAAAACGTAGGCAATTACATACAGCGGCGTAATGTTCTACAGCTGTTGATTAATCCTCACTGAAGCGGGAACAAAAGTAACGATTCGGGAATGTGGGGCGGCAATTCGTCCTTCCCGCCCCATGCATCGGCGCCCTTGGGCGATACTTGTTGCAGCACTTTTGGCGTACGCCACACGGAGAGCAATGAACGCGACGTACACCACACGGAAAGGAGACATTATGGGCATCTTTAAGAACGATGACCAAAAATCGAGCCAGTTTGGATTTGACGAGAAAAGCATGGCGGGCAAAGCCGTCAAGGCCGTACGCTGGATCTACGCCATCACGGGCGTCTTAGCACTCATTGCTGGTATCGCGCTGCTTTTTGCACCCGCCAAGTCCCTCGTCTTTTTGACGACCGTCCTGGGTTTTTACTTTGTAATCACTGCTGCCATCAGACTGTTCACTGCCATTTTTGAGCCGCTGCTGCCCACCGGCTGGCGCGTGACGAGCATCATCTCCAACCTACTCATTATCTTGGGCGGCGTCATAATCCTGCGCAACCAGGCCTTCTCGACCGCGACGCTCACCACGATGGTGGTTATCGTGGCCGGCTTTGACTGGATTGTCGAAGGTGTCATGTCCATTCTGGAGTCCGAGCTTTCGTCCAACCGCGCCCTCGCCATCCTGAGCGGCGCACTTTCCATCATCGCCGGCATGTTCGTGTTTATCTATCCGCTGTGGTCGGCCAAGATGCTCGTCATCTTTAGCGGCGCCGCGCTGCTGGTGTTTGGCGTAACGCTGATTGTTCGCGCTATTCAATTTGGCAAACTGGTGCGCTAGATGCCACGAACGCTCTTTATTGATGCAGACGCCTGCCCGGTCACGCGCGAGTCGATTGACTGCGCGCGGCGGGCGGGCGTCGCCGTTGTTATCGCCGGCAACAGCACGCAAAACCTGGAACGGCACATTCGCCGCGACGACCCGCGCGATGCCGAGCACGCGCGACGCGGCTTTTGGGTCACGACGCTCGACGTGAGCGTGGGCGCCGACAGCGCCGACTTTGCCATTGTCGAACGCCTGCAGGCGGGCGACGTGGTCGTGACGCAGGACATTGGCTTGGCGAGCATGGTGCTCGGGCGCGATGCCGCCGCCATCGGTGTGCGCGGGCGCGTGTACGACAAGGCGACTATCGACATGCAGCTGTTTATTCGCCACGAGGAAAAGAAGGTACGCCGCACCGGCGGACGCACTCGCGGACCGGCGGCATTTACCAGCGAAGACCGTGTCCGCTTTAAACGCAACCTCACCGAGTTGCTGCACTAACCAAGGTAGATTTTTGGGACATGCCTAAAAATCTACCTTTTTGTTTTGCCGATTGACGCGCATCCAACGCCCAGGTCATGGCGGTGGAATTTATGGCATGTCCTAGTTTTACGGCATGCCCCAAACATCCACTTAGAACCCAAAGGCGGAAAGGATAAGGCCCCAGCCAGCGCCGATGACGTACATCATGATCAGGAACACGGCATTTTCGCGGGCGCTGCGGTTGGTGCGGAACAGCACCAGATAACCCACGCCGGCGGAAATGAGCGTGCCGGCGAGCATCGGGGCCAGCTGCAGCGCGCCTTCCAGGTACAGTTGCGTGATGACGACGCTGGCCGAGCAGTTGGGGATCAGGCCGACGAGTGCCGAGCCCAGGACCGCAAGCGTCTCGTTGCCGCGCAGGAACTGCTCGATTGCGGACTCGCCGAACGTCTCGAGCACGGCAACCAGAATCAGCGTCACCAGGAAAATGAATACCGATACCTGCACGGTGTGGGAGATGGCGCTGCGGATAATCGACAGGACAGGCGTCCCTTCGTGGGAATGGGAGTGACCGTGACCATCATGGTGTTCATATTCGCCCTCATGACCGTGATCGTGGCCATGTCCGTGTTCGTGCTCGTCCTCGTCTTCATCACAACCGCAATGGTCGCGCTCGCACAGCTCGTGGATGTGGTCGGCGCTCACGCCCGCCTCGGCCACCTCGTCGATGATGTCACCGCCAGTGTGGTCGTCGTGCGCGCAATTCACGTGGGCCGGGTTGGCCGCGGTTCCCAGCACGGTGCGGCGAATCGCCGCATGCGCGCGAGCGTTACGACGCAGGCCGCGAATGGCGGCGTCCACGATAAAGCCCGTGACCAGCGCGATCAGTGCCTTCGAAGCCAAAAGCATCGCCATGGTCTGCACGGGCACCTGCTCGGCGAGCAACAGCGGCAGCATCTCATCGGAGGTCGAAAGGAACACCGCCACCAACGTGCCCAAGGTCACGACACGGCCGGCGTACAGCGTTGCTGCCATGGCCGAAAATCCGCACTGCGGCACCATGCCCAGCAGCGAGCCAACCACGGGACCCGCAGCGCCGGCGCGCTTGATAGCGCCGTTGACGCGGTCGCCCGCAACGTGCTCAAGTGTCTCGAGAGCAAGATACGTCACCAACAAAAACGGCACCAGCGACAGCGTGTCCTTGCCGGCGTCGAGCAGAATATCAATCAGTAAATCCATGACGGATGGAACCTTTCGTGTCTTTCGGCAGCATTGTAAAAGTCCTAGCGGTCAACTAGGGTATTGTAGTTGTCCCGGGCGCGGTGCCAATAGTTGCCTATGGTAAACTACCATCTCGCCATAACTCAGTAACCTCGAGCCGCACAACGCGGCCCGTCCAAGGAGTAGCATATGAACGTATCGCAAGCACTCGAATACGAGCGCCAGCCGTTTATCCCCATGTTTATCTACGGCGACCACGGCGCCATGGAGTCCGAGCGCCAGAAGGGCGAGGAGGCCCTCAAGGTGCTCGAGACCGAGTACTTTACCGCCGAGGGCGACCCCGGCTTCGACTTTGCCACCGTGCGCGACCTGGCCGACCGCAACCGCGACCTGTGCGACCAGATTGGCGAGGCGCGTCTGCGCAACGTGACGCCCGCGACGCTCTCGCGCGGCCTGTCCGATGCCGACACCTGCGCCGCCATCGGCAAGATGCAAAAGCGCACCGCCGCGTCCGTTATGCGCGAAATCCGCGGCGACCGCGACGCGCTCGGCGTGGCCTACGCCCGCAAGCCCATCCAGGGCACCGTGCTCGGTATCGACATCGAGGCCACCGGACGTGCACCCGAGCGCGGCTATATCATCAACGTGGGCTGGGAGATCATGGAGCTCACCAGCGACGCCGTCCCGCATGACGCCGAGGCACACTACTGCGGCCTGCCCGACATCTACCGCGGCGAGGATGTGCCGTTGTCGAATATCCACCACATCACCTGGGACGACATCGACGGCAAAAAGCCGTTCCGCGAGAACAAAGAGCTGCAAAAGCAGCTGCTCAAGCTTATGAAGAAGTACCCGTACATGGCACACAACGCCGCCTTTGAGGACAGCTGGTTCAAGATCCACCTGGACGGCTACGCCGAGGCACGCCGCGCCGGCAAGATCATCGTCATCGACTCGCGCCAGATCTGCCGCAGCCTGGACGCCGACGTGCGCTCGCTCCCCCGCGAGTCCGCCCCCGCCGCGCTCGAGAACTGGGCACGCCGTCGCGGCACCCTCGCGCCCGACGCCAACGAGCAGCATCTGGGTCTGGACGACACCGACCTCATGCTCCGCACGGTACAGGCCGAGTTCAACCTCAAGAACCTATTCGCGAAATAGCAACGCCTGCGACAAACACTACTTGCTCACGAGCGGCCTCGCAGCGGGAAACACCGCAGCGGGGCCGCCCTACGTTCCACAGATAGATCTGCCATCACAAATTCTGAACCCTCATTTTGAACGATTTCGGCCAATTCCCGACACGTAATTCGTTGTCGGATGGTGATGCATCGATATCAAATGTGCAGCAATTGAGTTTTTATATGCTATAGCTAAGCTGCGATAACATTGATTTTAGGCATGCCAACCCATAATTGCGTCAAGCTTTTGGACAGCATTTGGTTAGGCCCCTAAAACGACTTTCCCACTCAGCGCCATCAGCACGGCATTAGCTGACACGATATATACCATGAGTATCGTATTGTCACATACCACTGCAAAAGCGGTCTACCAGGCCGCGCATTCGGCGTCTACGAAAGACACCGAGCCCTGTAACCCTGCCGCGATTTACGGATCATGTCCCACCGGAACGCTCCTTGACGCAGCCGCAGAATGGCTCACCAAACACGATGTTTCCCTTGACGCAAATGATTGCCTCGAAGTAATGGTGTTTGATCGCAGGAATGCGCGCTATGCAATGAACTGTCAATGCCACGTTTCGTCAAAACGATTCTCGAGCTCACGCTTTATAGAGCTCAAAGATGGCATCTTCATTGTTGGCGTTGAGCTTTGCGCACTTCAGGCCGCCACCTATCTCCCTTTTCGCGAACTGGTGGAGTACTACTTTGAATTGTGCGGCGCTTACTCCCTTGGAACCGGCTCTTCCACCTCGTATAACGAGCGTTTCGCGCTCACCTCGACCGAAAGGTTAAAACAGTTCTTTAATTCCATTACCAGATGCGACGGTCTGGCCCTTGCCCGAAAGGCGATTCAATGTGTGCGCGACGGATGCCGGTCTCCTATGGAAACGGCCTTTGTCATGATGCTAACGCTGCCTAAAAGCGAAGGAGGGCTTGGTATTAAGGGAATTGAGACCGATTGCGAGGTGCAGGTCACCGCTGCCGCAAAGAATCTCACGAGACGCAAAAAGTTCTTTATGGATGCGTATCTAAAGAAATCTCGCACAGACATTGAATACAACGGGTTTTATCATGACGCGGAAGAAGACCGCGCCATCGATGAGGAGCGCAAGAATGCGCTTGCGTCCATGGGATACGGAATCATCACCGTCAGTCGTTATTCCTTTATGCATGCCAGCGCTTTCGTTAGGGTCATGGAGGCGATCCAACGGAAAGAGGGCATACGCCCCTCGCGTCTGCCAAAAGACTTTCAAATCATGCAAGAGGACCTGAGACAGTTTGTGCTCAGAAGGTTTATAGAAGAGAAAAAGAGAATTCAGAAGCAGCTTCGCCAGGATTCCGAAGATCGTCAACGAATCGACCTCGAAAAAGCAACACTCGAAGGCATCACGCTGGATGACCCGACAATAAATGAAGTTCCGGCAATCGATGACATGCAGACTGTCGAATCCGACAGCCCATCATTTGCCCAAATAAGCAGCCTCGCGCCCGAGGGCAGAATCTTCGGGGCCGGAAGCTAGACCGGCTAACAAGGTGGGTACCCTAGCGATGTGCAAAATTGCGAGTATTCAGCAGGGTCGGCCCTCCAGCACCCACAAGTTAATCCAAATGAAAAACAAAAACGCTATCGAACGGGAACGTTAGGCAACATTTGAGGAAGACCTTGTCTGTTTACCGCCCTTGGATAACTCTTGAGCGGCTTTATTTGGCCTGGAATAGATTAACGGACCCCCTATAGTTGCAGAATACTCCAATTCTTGCACGGCGCGGGGGCACCCACCCCGGCATCGGCTATCAAAACCGCTCAGTCCGGAATCTCGTCCACTATTCCCCATCATTTTATGCGACGAATTACCTGTACGTCATTGACATATGAACATGCGCTCATATAATCGGAAGTAAGTTATATGAGCGCATGTTCATATGAAAGGATATTGCAATGAGCAGCCACGCTGATGAAACAAAGACTGGCATCGAGGCCACCGAGCCGATCGTCCCCACCACCTGCTCGCCCGAGGACCTTCCCGACGAGGAACTTCTCTACGACCTTGCCGACCTGTTCAAGGTCTTCAGCGACACCACGCGCATCAAGATTCTCTATGCCCTCATGGGCCGCGAGCTCTGCGTGGCCGACATCGCCGAGGCGACCGCAACCTCGCAGTCGGCAGTATCGCACCAGCTGCGCACGCTTAAGCAGTCGCACCTGGTCAAGTTCCGCCGCGACGGCCGCAACATTCTCTACTCGCTCGCCGACGATCACGTCTACACCATGCTTAACCAGGGCATGAGCCATATCTGCGAATAGCAATCACCCACGGTATCAGCGCGGCCGGCACCCAGACCGCTAACACAGGGAAAGGAACCCACCATGAAAAAGCAGTTTAAGCTCGACGAGATCGATTGCGCCAACTGCGCGCGCGAGCTTCAGGACGAACTTGCCAAGCTCGAGGGCGTCAAGTCCGTTTCGGTCAACTTTATGACCCAGAAGCTGACGCTCGAGGCCGACGACGCCAAGTTCGACGAGGTCCTGGACCGCGTCGTTGAGTTCACCGCCGACGCCGAGCCGGACTGCGAGATCATTCTCTAACCCGCGCATACGTTGACCTGCGAGGCCGCGCTTGCCGCGGCCTTTGCTCGCGAAATTATATGAGCAAGTGTTCATACACTCAAATGGGAGGTTTGAATCATGGCAGCCGCCGATCCCAAGAAGAAAAAGAAGAAGCGCAAGAAGAAAGAGTCCCTTGAGCATAAGCGCAACCGCATCCTGGTAGCACTGGGCATTTTTGCCGTTGTTTATGCCCTCGACGAGCTCGGCGCCCTCGCTATCGCATTTGGGGAGCCCGGCAACATCTACGCCAGCTTTGTGCTGTTCCTCGTGCCGTTTTTGATTGCCGGCTACGACGTACTGCAAAAGGCATTCAATAACATCCGCCGCGGCAAGGCCTTCGACGAGAGCTTCCTCATGGCCGTCGCGACCATCGGCGCGTTTGCCATGGTGCTCTTCCCCGACACCGACCCGCACATGGCCGAAGGCGCCGCTGTCATGCTGTTCTACCAGGTCGGCGAGTTGTTCCAGGCATACGCCGTGGGCAAGAGCCGCAAGTCGATCAGTGCCATGATGGACATCGCGCCCGACTACGCTAACGTCGAGCAAGCCGACGGCACACTCGAACAGGTCTTTCCCGATGACATCGCCGTCGGCACCGTGATCGTGGTCAAGCCCGGCGAGCGCGTGCCTATCGACGGCGTCATCGTCGAGGGCGAAACCCAGCTCGACACCGCCGCACTCACGGGCGAGTCGGTCCCCCGCCCGGCCAAGACCGGCGACGATATCATCAGCGGTTGCATCAACATGACGGGCCTCATCCACGTGCGCACCACCAAGCCCTTTGGCGAGTCAACCGTCGCGCGTGTTCTGGAGCTCGTGGAGAATGCCAGCGAAAAGAAGGCGCGCACCGAGAACTTCATCACGCGCTTTGCCCGCGTCTACACCCCCGCCGTCACTGGCGCTGCCGCGGTGCTCGCGCTTGGCGGCGGCCTGGTGACTGGCGCTTGGTCCGATTGGATCCTGCGCGGCCTGACCTTCCTGGTCGTCAGCTGCCCGTGCGCCCTCGTGATCAGCGTACCGTTGAGTTTCTTTGGCGGCATCGGCGGCGCGTCCAAGCTGGGCGTTCTCATCAAGGGCTCCAACTACCTCGAGACGCTCGCCGACGTGGACACCATCGTCTTCGACAAAACGGGCACCCTCACCAACGGCACGTTCTCAGTCGTCGCGGTGCACCCCGAGGCTGGCTATACCGAGCAGTCGCTGCTCGAAGTCGCAGCCCTTGCTGAGTCGTTCTCCGATCACCCCATCGCGCAGTCCGTGCGCGACGCCTACCAGGGCGAGGTCGACCCCAAGCGCGTGAGCGACTCCGCCAACGACGCGGGCCACGGCGTGACGGCAACCATCGACGGCAAGCACGTCGTCGTTGGCAACGCCAAAATGCTCGCCGCGGCCGGCGTTGAAGCACCGGACTGTGAGGTTGTCGGCACGATCCTCCACGTGCTCGTTGACGGCGTGTACGCCGGCCACATCGTGATTGCAGACACCGTTAAGGCCGATGCGGAGCAAACGATTCGCGACCTGCATGCCGCCGGTATCAACCGCACCGTCATGCTCACGGGCGACCGCGAGGAGGTTGCAGCGTCTGTGGCCAAGCAACTCGGTCTCGACGAGTTCCACGCGCAGCTCCTGCCGGGCGACAAGGTCGAGCGCGTTGAGGCGCTACTCGCGGCCGAAAGTGGCAAGGGCAAGCTCGCCTTTGTCGGCGACGGTATCAACGACGCTCCTGTGCTTACGCGCGCCGATGTGGGCATTGCCATGGGCGCCATGGGCTCCGACGCCGCGATCGAGGCCGCCGACGTGGTGCTGATGGACGACAAGCCGTCCAACATTTCCCGCGCGATCCGCGTGGCGCGCAAGACCATGTCGATTGTTTGGCAGAACATAATCTTTGCGCTGGGCATTAAGCTGCTGATCCTTGTGCTGGCAGCGCTGGGTATCGCCAATATGTGGCTTGCCGTCTTTGGCGACGTAGGCGTGGCGATCATCGCCATCCTGAACGCCATGCGCGCGATGGGTGTCAAGAACCTGTAGCGCTCGTGGTCCCTCCGGCCGGGGCCGGGCTTGGTTTTGAAAACGTCCTCGCGCATGAGGCCCGTCTTTCTTGCTCCTGCG
>CALBOJ010000074.1 GCA_937896835.1 uncultured Collinsella sp. | reverse complement strand
ACGATACCCAGACGGCTCAACGAGTCTCCACAACTGGGACACATGGCCCATTTTTCCTACTCATTGGGGACGTACTTAAATGAGTGGGTACTCATTTAAGTACGTCCCCAATGAGTACCCGCAGAATGAGAGTGGATAATCTCCCGTTTTTGGCCTGTGTGCAGGCTCAAAGTGGGAGATTATCCACTCTCGTCATTTGGGTGTCCAAAAATCCTCGCTCGTTTGGTACCTGGGGACGCTCTTTGTTGAATATTGGCGCTGTCCTTGCTACGCCACAGTCACGGCGACCTGGGCGTAGCGGGTGCAGGGGCGCTCGGCGTGCGTCAGCACGGTGAGGGTGAGCACAAAGCGGTCGCCGGGTCGTGCGTCGGCGGGCACGATGAAAGCGGTGTCTACCGTGCATTCTTGCCACATCGACAGATCCTGGACGCCTGCATAGCTCGACGGGTCCACGGCGATATCCCAATGTGCGTCGAAGCCGCGGTCGTCGGGGTCGACGATGGTCGCCGCAAGGTCGATGCGCTCGCCGGCTGCGGCGCTGCGGTCGGCCGTGACCTCGACAACATGTGCCGGATGCGAGCAGATGGCCGGATCATGGGCGCACCATTGCGCGCGGGCGGCAAAGTCTTCCTGATAGGCACGCAGATAGGGATTGAGATTGTCGTCTGCAGGCGTGCCGAGGGCGGCAAGACCGGCGGGCGCGTTCGCATCGGGATGCCCATCAAGAAACATGCGGCCGAGCAGTGTGTCGAAGCCGCGGTCGTCGATACCGCGCAGGCCAAACGGCAGCAGCGGAATATAGGTCATGCTGTCACCCTCGGCCATAAAGTCGCCGCGCTCAAACTGCACCGCGGGCATGCCTTCCAGGCCCCAATCCAGACGGGCATGCTTGCCAAACTGAAAGCGCTCAGGCTCGTTTTCGTAGACCTTGCCATCGCCATAGAGCATGTAGCGCGCCATGAGGGGGCCGTTGTCCTGCGTGAGATTCTGCTCAGGCCAAGGAGCCTTAAACAGCGGCAGCGTATCGGGCTGAGCCGTCTTGGCGTCGACATAGCCGCCATACATATAGGGCACACGCCAAAAGACGAGCTCGGGAAAGAGCTCGCGCCCATGGTCGAGCCACGAGTTGTCCTGTCCCACGCCATCGGCAACGCCCATCACGCGCACCTTCTGATAGACCCGCTGCTGCACAGTGGGCCACTCGGGTGTGGCGCGATAACGCTCGGCAATACTCATGAGGGCACGAACGATAGTATTCATACCACCCCAGCTGAGCAGCCACAGCGTGCGGGGGTCGTCGTTCATGATGGCATCGGCGATGACGCGCGAACCGGGCGTCTCCTCAGTCACATCACCCTCAAAAGCAACATTTCCCACAAACGTACGCTCAATCATCTGTGCGGGCGTGGGGAAGGACGGCTCGCCGGCGGCAACGGCATTGGCCTGCAGCTGCGGCCAAGCCCGGGCGTATTCGTTGCTCCAAAGACTTTCGATCCAATGCTCGGGAAAAGGCCGATACTCGCGAAGTTCGCCGGCCAGCGGATCGGGCTCATGAGGCACAACATCCCAGGTATAGGAGCGCACACCCTTGGTCCGCCAATGCGAATTCACCTCGCCGAGCGTATGAACTCCATCCCCAAGAAAGTGATACTGCGAAGCCGTATACACCACAGCCTGCACATCAAGCAAATTAAGATACAGAGCCAAATGAACAAGTGAGTTCATATCATCGACTTCCATATCGGTAGTAACAATCACCCGAGTCAAATTTTGAGACATAAGCAAAGCTCCAACCAAAATAATTTCAGCCAGTTACGCGCAAGGCAAGACGGGACCCACGCCCCCATCGCCCGCGACCCGGCGGCCCGCCGGAAGCGGCCGACCAGCGTTTCGAACAACGTTAACTTAGGGGGGCTCTGACCTTTAGTTTTGTAAACATTCCGCAGCGCGAGCCCCGCTTATCCGATGCTCCGAAGGAGCAGGATAAGCGGGGCTCATGCGCGAGGACGTTTACAAAACTAAAGGTCAGAGCCCCCGATGGGATGGTTACCTCGAAACCCTGGCCGACCACTCCCAGCAGCCCACCGGCTCGCCGTCGATGAGTACGTTGCCCCCGTCGAAGTCTTGATAACACAGGTCGTTGAATTGGTGGATCCACACGCCGTGGTTGAACGTCTTCTTGGCCGAGCCATCGGCTTCGCGATACACGCCGGTCAGGTCCTCGACATGGCTAAAGTAGGTGAGGTGCACGTTGGCGCCCGCCCCGCGCAAGCGCGCGAACAACGGCAGCACCGTCTGCTGCGGACACACGAGTTCGTCGCCCTTGGAGTGCGTAAACCACAGCGGCGTCTTGGCAAGCGCGACCACGTCCTCGTCCGTGGCGTTGTACCACGGCGCGCAGCAGGGAAGGCCTGCGGCGAAGAAATCGGGGTAGTCGGCGCACAGGCGCAGGGTCATAAAGCCGCCGTTGGAAAGACCGGCGACCACGATGCGGTCGGTATCGATGCGGTCGGCATGCTCGGCGACAAACTCGTCGATGAGCGCCTTGAGCACGGGGGAGTAGATGCTCTGGTTGGAGCGGCCAAGCTGCTCGACGCCGTTGTCCATCCAAAACGTGGGCGACTGCGGCACAAGAACCCAGGCAAAGCCGCCAAAGTAGCGCTGGATTTGTTTTTGCGAGAGCGCTGTCACGCGGTTGCCGGTGTAGGCACGCGTGGCGCCTTCGCCCTGCGTGGCGCCCTTGCCCTCGCCGGCGCCGTGCAGGTACACGATCAGCGGCGCCTTTTCGACGGCGGGCGTGTCCTTGGGAGCAAACGGGTTGAAGAGCGCGGAGTCAGCGGGCTCAAAGCTCGGCTCAAAATAGCCGTACTCGAGCGCGATGCCGTCGACGGGCGTCTGCTGCACGGCGTTATGCCAGCCCTTGAGCGCGGGACAGATGTCGCCGCGGCTGCGATCGAAGACGAGGCCCGCGGTGGGGTCGTCGCCGTCTTCGCCCGGGAGCGCCACAAGCTGCGTCACGCGCAGGCGGTTCTCTATATAGCGCGAACCCAGCACGCCACCCTCGATCTCTTTGGTGAGACGCACCTCGGGCGTCTCGAGCGCTACGTGTGTGCCCTTGGGCAGGCGCTGACCGTTCTCATCACAGGGGTAGGCGGCGAGCACCGGCACGTAGCCTACGGAGGGCGCTGCGTGATCGGCCCCGTGCTCCTTGCGCATCAGAACCTCGCCGGCGCGCTCGTGGCGGGCACAGTAGATATTGAACGTGTGCTCGTTCACGTCGTTGGCGCGCACAACACACGGCAGGTCGAGCACCACTTTGTTGATCCAGGGGCCAAAATCGCCCAGCGTGGTGACGGTTGCGTAGGTACACGATTTGAGTTCCATGAGCTACTCCTTTGTGCCGCAAGTACTAAACAAGGGCGGCAATACAGACTAAACATGTTTAGTTTAATGCAGAACTGTAGAATGAGCAGTTGAACTCGGTAAACGGTAAAACTGAACACGCAATGAACTACTAAACAGACGTTTACTATTAACTAGCAGGACTTTTGTTGATGAGCTAGCTCGTTACAAAGGTGTTTATCAAAATAAAAGCCCACGTAAATAGCCATATATCAATATCTGGTCAAATAGACATCTTCTACCGTCTAAATACGCTTACCCCCCATTTCCTACCGTTCACCGGACTTCAGACGGCAAAATTGCCACAAATCAGGCACTCCGTGTAAACTAAAGCCCGTAAACGTTCAGTAAACAAATTGTTTACTGCAACGTTAAAGCCCGGGCCGCCGTAAGGGGTTATAGCGGTAAGGGTCCATGCAAGTCGCGGCGTTAGGTACGCCGCATAATTATTGAGGAGGGGTCCCATGGCAGACAACAAGCAGATTGCCACCGAGGTCCTCGAGCTCGTTGGTGGCGCCGAGAACGTCAAGATCGCCACCAACTGCATGACGCGTCTGCGCCTTACGCTCAAGGACAACAACAAGGCCGAGGTCGAGAAGATTAAGAAGATCAAGGGCGTTTTGGGTTGCCAGTTCTCCGGCAGCCAGCTCCAGGTCATCATCGGCCAGAATGTGCCCAAGGTTCTTGAAGAGTTTGTCGCCATCTCCGGTGTTACACGCGGTGCCGCCGTCGACGAGAACCTCGACGACGCTCCCAAGGAGAAGCTTACGCTCAAGGGCATCGGCAACGCGACTCTCGACTACCTCTCCGGCACGATGGTCCAGCTTATCCCGCTGGTTATGGCTGCTGGTCTGTTCCGTACCTTTGCTGTCGTCCTCGGTCCGCAGGTATTCGGTCTTCTGTCTGAAACCGATCCCACGTACACGTTCTTTAATACCACGTTGTACGAGGCCGGCTTTTACTTCCTGCCAATCTACCTGGGATATGCAGCCGCAAAGAAGCTCGGCACCAACCCGATGCTCGGCCTGCTCTGCGGTGGCATCCTTGTTGCCCCGAGCATTGTCTCGGCCGCTGCCGAGGGCTCGATGATGAGCGTTTACGGTATCCAGATCGCTGCTGCTAACTATTCGCAGACGGTTCTGCCCATCATGCTCACCGTGCCTGTGCTCTATGTGGTTGAAAAGTTCATGAAGAAGCATGTGCCCGACGTTCTGTCCACGCTCTTCACCCCCTTCTTCACCATGATCGTCGTCGTCCCCATCATGTTCCTGTGCCTCGCTCCTATCGGCGACCTGCTCGGCCAGGGCGTCGCTGCCGTCCTCTTCGGCCTGCAGAACTTCGGCGGTGTGTTTACCATCCTCGCCATGGTGATCCTTGGTGCCTTCTGGCAGCTGTTCGTCGTTGCCGGCATGCACATGCCGGTCCTCATGATCGCCATGGTCCACATCATGCAGGTTGGTTACGACCCCTTCCTGTTCGTTGCTACTAACTGTGCCATGACCGCCGTTTGGGGCTGTGCCATCGGTGCCTTCCTCCGCATCCGCAATAAGGAGGAGAAGGGCCTGTGCGCCGGCTACGTCGTCTCCGCACTCCTCGGTGGCGTTACCGAGCCTGCGCTCTTCGGTACCGTGCTTCGTTTCCGTCGCACCATGATCGGCATGATTATCGGTGGTGCCGCTGGCGCCCTCGTCTCCGCGCTGCTCCACGTTACTCTCTACATTGGTGCCATGGCCACGAACTTCCTGGTATTCCTTTGCTACCTCCAGGGTGGTCTCGAGAACACCATCTGTGCCGTTGTCGGTATGGCTGTCGCGTGCATCGTGTCCGCCGTCGTGGTTTACTTCACCGGCTTCTCCAAGGAGGAGCTCGCCGAGATGGAGGCCTAGTCGCCCCAGCCTCGGTCTAAATAAGACCCCCTACACGACAGGGCCCCGCTTGGTATAAGCCCGGCGGGGCCTTCCTGTAGACTTTTTAGGAGAGACGTAAGGGCCCTGTGCTTCGCGTGCGTTCAATTTGAGCTGAGCAACTGCAGCCGCAGACCCTACTGTGATAATGCGGCAGGCGACTTCTTTACCTCCCTCCTAGCAAGTCTCCCCAAGAGAAAGGTGCCATATGAGCTTGGGAAAACTGACCGTCAATACCCGTGAGGACGGGTTCCTCTGCGACGGCAAGCCGTTCTTTTGGTTTGCCGATACGTGCTGGAGCGCATTTACGAGCATCGCCGAGGACGACTGGGACTACTACCTGACCCGCCGTGCCGAGCAGGGCATGAACGTGCTGCAGATCAACACGCTGCCGCAGTGGGATCGCTGCTGCCCCGACTTGGGCATTTGGCCCTATGCCAGCGAGGACGGCGTGCACTTTGATTGGTCCCGTCCCAACCAGGCATATTGGGACCGCGCCGCCGCCATGTGCCGTGCTGCCGTCGAGCACGGCATCCGTCCGGCGCTCGTGCTTATGTGGTGCAACTACGTGCCCGGTACCTGGGGTGCCAAGATCGCCGAGCGTTGCGGCGCCGAGGTTATGCCGCGTGAGGAGGTCCGTGCCCACGTTGCCCGCGTCGTCGAGAACCTGGGCGAGTTCGACCCCGTCTACGTAGTGACGGGCGATACCGACTTTGCCGGCGACGAGGCGATCGTCTATTACGAGGACGCGCTCGACGAGGTCGTCAAGCGCGCGCCCGAGGCACTGCGCACCATGCATATCAACCGCGGCAATCGTACCATTCCGGCGCAGTATCTGGGCCGTCTGGACTTTTACATGTTCCAGCCCGGCCACAACTACGAGGGCCAGCCCGAGGCATGGCGTCTGCCGCAGGACTTTATCGCCAACTATCCCAAAAAGCCGATGGTCAACTCCGAGCCTTGCTACGAGCAGATGGGTGCGTCGCGCAACGTCTACTGGCGTTTTACCGCGCAGGATTGCCGCGCGAGCGTATGGTCGTCGATTCTTGCCGGCGCCAGTGCCGGCGTGACCTATGGCGCGCACGGCGTTTGGAACTGGCAGACATCGCGCAGCCAGGGTTCGGTCCTGGGCGAGGGCTTTGACATGCCCTTCCGCTGGCAAGAGTGCCTGCAGTTTGCGGGTGTGTGGGACTTTGGCGCGATCGAGCATGTGCTTGCCAGCCTAGGCGCTACTGCCGGTGACGATGCGCTTGCCGTGGTTCCGGCGCAGGAGCTGCTCGATGACGCGCGCGAGGCCATCCGTGTGGCGCGCGTTGGCGATCGCGTCGTCACGTACCTGCCGCGCACCACGGCGCTCAAGTTTAAGCTCGACGGCGCGCGTGGCTGGACGGCGACGGTCCTCGACATGGAGGACAAGCGCATCGCAAAACTGCCCGTCCGTGACAACGGTGACGGCACCGTGCGCGTGGCGCAGCATCCCTTTGAGCACGACGCTCTGGTGATCCTGACACCCGAGCGCTAACGGCTCTTCTCCAACATTTACAACCCAGTCCCTTTCATAAGGCTGCGACGGAATGGTTCCTGCATGACGGCTTTAAGCTGTCAAGGGGAGCCATTCCGCCGCACTCATTGGGGACGTACTTAAATGAGTGGTTTAATTTGAGGCGGGACTTTTTGACCGCCTGATGGGTCGAGCGTCACAACTCGTGCGTTACAGCAGCTCGCCGTGGCGGGCGATGTAGCGGCGCTTGGCCAGTTGGGTGAGCGCGATGTAGGCGGTAACGATGCCGATGAGCAGCGCGAAGAAGATTGGCGGCAGCGGCATGAGACCCAGCGCATCGGCGATGGGGCTTGCCGGCAGCCAGGTGACGAGCACCAGGCCCAGCACGGTGAGGAGGCACAGCGCGGGCGCGGCGTGGTCGCGCGGGCGTGGCAGGCGCGGGGAGCGCAGCATGTGGACCACGAGCGTCTGCGACCACATGGACTCGACAAACCAACCGCTCTGGAAGAGCGCCGTAAAGGCCGTCATGCCTGCGACGTCGCCTACAGCGGCAAGCTCTGCCCAGCTTGCGCCCACGGCGGCGGGGCACACCACAAAGAAGAGCGCGGCGAAAGTCACGATATCAAACAGTGAGCTCACGGGACCCAACTCGAGCATAAAGCCCTTAATGGACGCGGCATCCCAGTCGCGCGGACGGGCAGTCCAGGCGTCATCGACGGTGTCCCACGGCAGCGCGATGCACACGATCTCGTAGACCAGCGACAGCAGCACCAACTGCAGAGCGCTCATGGGCAAGAATGGCAAGAACAGGCTCGCGACGGTCACGGATAGCACGTTGCCAAAGTTGGAGCTCACCGTGGTCTTGAGGTACTTGAGCAGGTTGCCGTAGGTGCGGCGGCCTTCGATGATGCCGCGCTCGAGCACGCCCAGATCCTTCTGGAGCAAGATGATATCGGCGGATTCCTTGGCAATGTCGACGGCGGAGTCGACCGAGATGCCGCAGTCGCTCGCGCGCATGGCGGCGGCGTCGTTAATGCCGTCGCCCATAAAGCCCACGGTGTGACCGAGCAGCTCGCGCATGACGCGCACCAGGCGCGCCTTCTGCAGCGGCGAGAGCTTGGCGAAGAGATGGGTGTTCTCGGCGCGCTCGGCAAGCTCGGCGTCATCGAGTGCATCGATCTCGGAGCCCAGCAAGACGTTGCTCGCGTCGATACCGATTTGCTCGCAGACGGTGGCGGCGACACGGTCGTTGTCACCGGTCAGAACCTTGACCGCCACGCCCTTGGCCTCGAGGGTGGCGACAGCGCCGGCGGCACTTGCTTTGGGCGGATCGAGGAAGGCCAAAAAGCCCATCAGCACCATGTCGCACTCGTCGGCGATGCCAAATTCGCCCACGCAGCGCGGATTGGTCTTCTGCGCCACGGCAATCACGCGCAGGCCCTCGGCGTTGAGCCCGGCGACCTGCTTGCGAATCTGGGCGAGCTTATCTTCGGTAAGCGGCTGGGCGGCGCCATCGACCTCGACAAAGGAGCAGATCTCGAGCATTTCCTCGGCAGCTCCCTTGGTGACCATCTGGGTTTTGCCCTGGGCGTCGGCGACAACTACGCTCAGGCGACGGCGCGAGAAATCGAAGGGCACCTCGTCGACCTTGGTATAGCGGTCGCGCAGGCTCTGGCCCAGCATAGAATCGGGCACGACGGTCGAGGGCGTCACATCGGCACGGTCGATGACGGCCAGGTCGATAAGGTTTTTGAGGCCGGTCTGGAAGAAGCTGTTCAAAAACGCATGGCGCAGCACGCGCGCATCCTCGTTGCCGTCGGTGTTGAGGTAGCGCTCGAGCACGATGCGGTCTTCGGTGAGGGTGCCGGTCTTGTCGCAGCACAGGACGTCCATCGCGCCGAGGTTTTGGATCGCCGGCAGCTCCTTGACGATAACCTGGCGGCGGGCGAGGTCCTTGGCGCCCTGCGACAGGCTCGTGGTCACGATGACGGGAAGCATCTGCGGCGTGATGCCCACGGCCACGCTCGTGGCGAACAACAGCGCATCGATGACGTTGCCCTTGGTGGCGGCGTTGATGGCAAAGACCGCCGGCGCCATAACGAGCATGAGGCGCACGAGCAGCATGGAGACGCTCGAGACGCCGCGGTCAAACGCGCTCTTCTCGCCGCGCCCGTTGAGCATCTTGGCGATGCCGCCCAGGTAGGTGTCCGAGCCGGTGGCAACGACAAGCGCCATGGCGGTGCCGTTTTGCACGGAGGTGCCGGTAAAGACGATGTTCTTGCAGGCAGAGAGTGGTAGCGCGGAGCCGTCGGCACCCTCGACGACGGTGATGGCAGCGGTCTTCTCGACGGCCTCGCTCTCGCCGGTGAGTGCGGACTCAATCACAAACAGGTCGCGCGCGGTGATGATGCGGGCATCGGCCGGCACCATGTCGCCGGCAGAGAGGCGGATTACATCGCCGGGGACGAGCTCGTCGAAGGGGATCTCGACGCGCTCGCCGTCGCGCAGGGCACAGCAGGTGTTGGAGACCAGGTCCTTAAGGGCCTCGGCCGCATTGCCGCTGCGGGCTTCCTGGATAAACTTCATGCCGCCCGATACCAGCAGCATGATGCCGATGACGATGACCGTGGAGGGGTCACGCTGCAGCTCGGGCACGGCGAGCACGTCGATGTAGAGCGAGACCAGTGCGAGGGCGGCGAGGATACCAGCGAAGGGATCGACGAACGCGTCGGCGATGCGGCGGGCGAGCGTCTTGGTCGGCGCTTCGATGGTGTTGGGGCCGACGGCGCTCAGGCGCTCGGCGGCGTGCTCGGCGGTGAGGCCGTCGGCTATGGCGTCGAGCAGCACGAGGGCATCCTCGGCGCTATGGGTGGCGGCGAATATGGTGTTCTTGGACATGCCGGTATGAGCGGCGGGGCGCGCCGTGTGGCGGCGCTTGGAGATGGCTTCGAGTACCGTGGCGGTTTTGAGCATCAGCATAGGGTCCTCCTTGTTGAAGGGAGTTAGCGTACGTGTCGTATGTGCTTCAAAAAACCTAGATGTCGCTCACGTCATGCTTTCGAACCGCCACAAAGGGACAGGCACCTTTGTGGTGGTTTTGACGATCGGCTGTTGGCGCTTATGCGTGCGCGGAATCCTCGCGGCGTGCCGAGGGCGACATGCAGGTTTTTCGACTATGACTGCCTTCCATGGCACACCTCCTTAAGGCCGGGCGCGGCGCGCTTTGGGTATCTCGTACCCGTTACAATCCGCCCGTATTCTTGATGAGGGGGTTTGCCGTGTCAACCCCAATGTTTGGAAAACCATTGCCCCTGACAAAGCCTTTACAGAATGCCGAGGCCCCAAAGCGCGCCCGCAACGCGCCCTGCCTGCGCTAAACTGGAAGGCACGTACGCGATTACGAGAGGAGCCCGCATGGAGGCTTACAAGCAAGAGTTCATCAAGTTCATGGTTGAGTCCGACGTTCTTAAATTCGGCAGCTTTACGCTCAAGAGCGGCCGTCAGTCCCCGTTCTTTATGAACGCCGGCGCTTACGTGACGGGCTATCAGCTCAAGAAGCTGGGCGAGTATTACGCCCAGGCCATCCACGATAACTTTGGCGACGACTTTGACGTGCTGTTTGGACCGGCCTACAAGGGTATTCCGCTGGCCGTCGTGACCGCAATTGCCTACCACGAGCTGTACGGCAAGGAGGTCAAGTACTGCTGCGATCGCAAGGAGGCCAAGGACCACGGCGCCGACAAGGGCAACCTGCTGGGCTACGAGCCCCAGGACGGCGACCGCGTGGTCATGGTCGAGGACGTCACTACCAGCGGTAAGTCCATCGACGAGACCTATCCCAAGGTCAAGGCTGCTGCCGATGTCGAGATCAAGGGCCTCATCGTGTCCCTCAACCGCATGGAGGTCGGCAAGGGTGGCGTGACCACCGCGCAGAAGGAGATCGAGGCCAAGTACGGTTTCCCCGTCGCGAGCATCGTCTCCATGGCCGAGGTCGTCGAGACCCTCTACAACCACGAGATCGACGGCAAAGTCGTCATCGACGACGAGCTCAAGACCGCTATCGACGCCTACTACGAGCAGTACGGAGCTCGGGAGTAGTTACGCGGGTTTACCAACCCGCGTAACGGCTCGACGCTGCAAACCCGCCAGAGCGGCAATCTGCCTTTCAACTTCGGCGGCATGATCGAAAGATCAATGCCGCCTCGTTTCAAGGCACCTTGCTCGCTCTGGCGGGTTTTCGCTGTCG
>CALBOJ010000073.1 GCA_937896835.1 uncultured Collinsella sp. | reverse complement strand
CAGGCGCCGCCGACCGATCCGGGGATGCCCGAGATGGGCTCCATGCCGGTGAGGCCGGCCTCGGCTGCCGTCGCGGCGACATCGGAAAGCAAGGCGCCGGCTGCTGCCGTGACGTGCGTGCCGTTGACCGTAATGTCGGAGAGGCCCTCGCCCAACGCCACGACGACGCCGCGGATGCCCTTGTCGCCGACGAGTAGGTCGGAGCCGTTGCCCACGATGGTGAGGGGCAGGTCGCAGCGATAACAGGTGTCAAGCGTGGCGACGAGGCCCTGCTCGGTGTCGGGCGTGACAAAGACGTCGGCCGGGCCGCCGATCTTAAACGTGGTGTGGTCGCGCATGGGCTCGCTCATCAACACGTTGTCCTCGCCGGCAACACCGGCGAGCGCGCAGAGCAGGTCCTCGTTAAAAAAGTCATTCTCGTGCATACGAATATCCGCCTTATGGTGGTCGTTTTCATCAATCGAATGCAATATACCCCACCCGGATGGATTTGGTGCAAAGTAACCTGACCCCAATGCATCACATGGTGCAAAGGGGCCAGGTTACTTTGCACCAATCACGGCGGTAAAACAGCCGTCTACCGGATTGGTAAAGTGTTTATCATCGAGGTAGAGGGACGGTCGCTATACTTTCAAGAGATTGCGCGAATACTCGGAAGGAGCGAGATGGGCAACAAAGTCACCCTCAAGCAGATCGCCCAGGAGGTGGGGCTTTCCCCTTCGTCGGTCTCGCTTGTTCTCAACAATCGGCCTTGTCGCATCTCGGAAGAAAACCGCAAGCTCATCAAGGAGGTCGCGGCGCGCAACCACTATGTTCCCAACCAGATTGCGCGCAGCCTGGTCATGCGCGAGTCACGCACCCTGGGCCTTATCGTCCCCAACATCGAGAGCCGCTTTTTTGCCTCACTTGCCGGTAGCTTGGAAAAGCGCTGCCGCGAGGACGGCTATGCGCTCTTTATTACCAGCTCGGGCGGAAGCGCCGACGACGACTTGGAACTGCTGCGCCAGCTGGTGACGCGCGGCGTCGATGGTGTCTTCCTGGTGGTAGGCGACGAGTTCTCGGACGACCGTGCCCTGCGCGAAGAGGTCAGCCATCTACCCATCCCTGCCGTGATGGTCGACCGCGCCATTGAGGGGCTCGAGTGCGACAAGGTGATGTTCGACCACGAGATGGGTGGCTA
>CALBOJ010000072.1 GCA_937896835.1 uncultured Collinsella sp. | reverse complement strand
GAGCTCATTGTCATCGGTCGAGGCCTCTGCTTTGGCCGTCATGCCGGCGACGCTATCGATGAAGCATCGGTCGAAAAGACCTATGCGCTGCAGGAGGGCACTTCTCAGGATTCGCGTACGATTGACCGCTTGGCACATCTTTTGGAGTCCATTCCCACCGTCAACCTCGTGATTGCCGAGGACATTGTTCAGATGCTCCGTCGAGAGCTCAATGTTGATGTCAACGACAAGATTCTCATTGCTCTCGCAGACCATATCAGCCTCGCCCTCGAGCGCGAGCGTAAGGGCGTCCCCTGCGAGAATCCGTTGCTGCTCGAGATCCAGCAGTTCTATCGCAAGGAGTATGCACTTGCGGGCCGTGCGCTGCAGATTATCAAGGAGTATATGGGCATCCAGATGAGCGAAGAAGAGCAGGGTTTTATTACGCTGCATATCGTCAACGCCACCATGCCGCAGCGCTCTGACCGTCTGATTGTTTCGGTCCAGCTTGTTCGCGACGTGCTCGCGATTGTTTCCGAGCACTATGCCACGACCCTTGACGTCACCTCGTTGCCGTACGAGCGTTTCGTTCGCCATCTGCAGTTTTTTGCGCAGCGAGCGCTCGATCCCGCGGCGGGGCAGGTCAATGGCGACGCGTTGTTCCGTATCGATGAAACGGCGTATCCGAGGGCGTTCTCGTGTGCGGAGTCAATTGCCGACCACTTAGCGTCTACCTATAACGTTGTCGTTACCGATGCCGAGAAGAGTTATCTCGCATATCACATTGTTAACCTGCTTGGAGAACCTGGTCTCTAGGCATAACGTGCCCATACATCGATTGATATAAGGCAAGGCTTGCGGTCTTGTCCAGGGCACAGCTATCTCAATTTGCGGAAAAGGAAGGGGAGTACCGCTATGACCGCAAAAAAGAAGTTCAATTTCAAAGCGCCGTTGGAGGTGTTCGCGAAGTCGATCGTTCAGCCGATGATGTATCTCTCGGTTGCCGGCATCCTGCTCATCGTGGGCATCATTCTGACCAACAAGACCATCTGCGCCGTGATCCCTGTGCTGGGCTCCGGTCCGTTCCAGCTTGTGGGCGCCGTTGTCTATCAGTCGCTGATGTTTATCATCAACAACCTTTCGATTCTGTTCTGCGTGGGCATCGCCGGTGCCATGGCAAAGAAGAACAAGGGCCACGCTTCGCTGATCGCCCTGATGTCGTTCTTCCTGTTCCTGCAGGCCAATAACATCGTGCTCAACGCCACCGGTTCTCTTGCCGAGGCGAGCGGCATGCTCGGCCTTACCGGAACCGGCCAGGCCACCGTTATGGGCATCCAGGTGCTCGATACCGGCGTGTTTGGCGGCATCATTCTTGGTTGCATTACCGGTGCCGTGTTCAACAAGTACTCGAACAAGCAGTTCCCCATTGCCCTTTCGATGTTCTCGGGCGTTCGCTTCCCATTCCTGATCATGATCATCATCTCCTGGATCATGGGCGCTGGCTTCTGCATCGTTTGGCCTCCGGTTCAGGGTGCCATCTCCTCCGTTGCCGGCATCATTAAGGAGTCGGGCAACATCGGTCTGTTCATCTACGGCATGCTCAACAAGCTGCTCGTTCCCACCGGTCTGCACCACCTCATCTACACCCCGTTCCAGTTCTCCGATGTGGGCGGCACCCTTACGCTGGGTGATCAGGTTATCGCCGGCGCCTATCCCATCCGTGTTGCCGAGATGGCAATGACGGGCCAGCCCTTCTCCGATAGCACCTACTTCAACAGCTACACCTTCAACAACCTGTGGCCCTACATCGGTATCGGTCTCGCCTTTATCTTCACCGCTTACAAGGGGAACAAGGATAAGACCAAGGCCGTTATCATCCCGCTGATCATCACCGCCGTGCTCTCCTGCGTGACCGAGCCCATGGACTTCCTCTTTGTCTTTGCCGCTCCCGTGCTCTTTGTCGTTCACTCGATTCTTTCCGGCATCTTCTTGGTTCTGCTCAAGGTCCTCTCCGTGCCCGCTTCGACTGCAGGCGGCATCATCAACATCGTGGTTTCCAACCTGGTCCTCGGTGTCGACAAGACCAACTGGCCGGTTATGCTGGTGCTTGGAGTTCTCAACGCCGCTCTGTACTTCTTCCTCTTCACCTTCCTTATCAAGAAGCTCAACCTCCACACGCCTGGTCGCGAGGAAGAGTCCGAGCTTGCTGAGTCCGTTGCCGAGGGCGAGGCCGCCGCGTCTGTCGCGGTGAAGCAGGGCGCTGTTGCCGCGGCCCCCGTAGAGGGCGTCGATGCAGGTATTGCCGACCTGGTCGCAGGTCTTGGTGGCAAGGACAACATCGAGGAGCTCGAGAACTGCTTTACGCGTCTCCGCGTGAACGTTAAGAACCCGGACCTCATCAATGAGGACCTCATCAACCACGTGCCCAACAGCGGCATCAACCGCAACGGCAATAATATCCAGATCATCTTTGGCATGAAGGTCGCCGAGATGCGTGACAAGGTCGAAAACGCAATTGAGAAGGAGCAGTAAACAATGATCATTACTCTGTGTGGTGGCGGATCCACCTTTACCCCCGGCATCGTCAAATCCATCGCCCTGCGCAAGGACGAGCTCGACGTTGACGAGATTCGTCTGTACGACATCAACGAGGAGCGCCAGCGCAAGATCGGCGTGCTCGTGGACTGGATTCTGCACGAGGACCTCGGCCTGGACATCAAGCTCACGGTGACCACCGACAAAAAGACGGCTTTTACCGACGCGAGCTTCGTGTTTGCCCAGATGCGCGTGGGCGGCTACGCCATGCGCGAGCAGGACGAGAAGATTCCGCTGCGTCACGGCTGCGTGGGCCAGGAGACTTGCGGTTGCGGCGGCCTTGCCTACGGCATGCGCACCATCTTCCCCATGGTCGAGCTGATCGATGACGTTGAGAAGTACGCCAAGAAGGATTACTGGATTCTCAACTACTCCAACCCTGCCGCCATCGTCTCCGAGGGCTGCCGCGTGCTGCGTCCCAACGCTCGCATCATCAACATCTGCGACATGCCGATCGCGATCATCGACGTGGTTTGCGCCGCGCTCGATATCGACAAGAAGGATGTCGAGTACGATTACTTTGGCCTCAACCACTTCGGTTGGTTCACCTCGATCCGCCACAAGGGCGAGGAGGTGCTCCCGCAGCTGCGCGAGTACATCAAGGAGCACCAGATCCTGCTGCCCGATTCGTACCTCAAGGGCATGAGCTCGCTGATGTCCAAGAAGCCCGAGGAGGCCACCGACGAGCACCCCGAGCAGAACCGCCACACTAAGGGCAGCTGGTACTACGTCTGGAAGGGCGAGTACGAGATCATGGAGTGCTTCCCGGAGTACCTGCCCAACACGTACCTGAACTACTACCTGCAGCAGAAGGAGTTCGTCGAGCATTCCAACCCCGAGCGCACCCGTGCTAACGAGGTTGAGGAGACGCGCGAGAAGAACCTCTTTGATGGTATCGATCACTACGAGAAGACGGGCGAGATCGACGAGAGCACGTTCTATGCGGGCAGCCACGGCGACTGGATTGCCGACCTGGCCATCGCTCTGAAGAACGACACCAAGCAGCGCTTCCTGGTCATTTGCGAGAACAAGGGCGCTATCCCCAACATGCCCTACGACGCTATGGTCGAGCTGCCTGCCTACATTGGTAAGAACGGCCCCGAGGTTATCAGCCGCGACAACATCCCGCTGTTCCAGCAGGGCCTCATGATGCAGCAGCTGAACTCCGAGAAGCTCGTGGTCGAGGCTACGATCGAGGGTTCGTACGAGAAGGCGCTCAAGGCCTTCACGCTCAACAAGACCGTACCGTCGATGAAGGTCGCCAAGGAAGTTCTCGACGACATGATCGAGGCCAACAAGGGTTACTGGCCCGAGCTTAAGTAAAAGCAACAGGGTCGCTGACCGCATACCTAGAGCAATGCCCCGTCCACGTGATTGCGTGGACGGGGCATTGTCATTGGTAACGCGTTTTATCAAATATGGCATTTATCTGCGGTAATGTCCTTTTTCACCGCTGAGGACGACGTTTCATACCGCCTGCCGAACCGTGTTGCTGCCAAATAACTATTTAGGTCAGTGTGTTGCGTGTAGCAATTTCGCCCGGCCTCCGGGCTGCCATGCGAGAGGGGATCTTATGGCTCGACTGCATGTAATGGAACGCAGCCACGCTCAGGCCGTCATGGACGACCTGCACGATGCGCTCGGACGCCGTCTGGCGGTGAGTTCGCTCGCCCCGTGTCCCGTTGAGTTTACGGCAGCGCTCGTTAACCTGTGCTCCACCCAGAGCTGCGGCAAGTGCACACCCTGCCGTGTGGGCCTGAGCGCGCTGAGCGACCTGCTCGCCGATGTGCTCGAAGGGCGCACCGATGAGTCCACGCTCAACCTGATTGAGCGCACGGCCCGCACCATCTACCTTTCGAGCGACTGCGCCATCGGCTACGAAGCCGGCGCCATGGCACTCACGGCCATTCGCGGCTTCCGTGACGATTTTGAGCATCACATCCGCGAGCACTCCTGCGGCTTTGACCGCGAGGCCCGCGTCCCGTGCGTCTCGGGCTGCCCGGCGCACGTCGACATTCCCGGTTACATCTCGCTCGTCGAGGCAGGCCGGTATGCCGACGCCGTCAAGGTCATCCGCAAGAACAACCCACTGCCGCTCGTCTGCGGCTTGGTGTGCGAGCATCCCTGCGAGATGCATTGCCGCCGCGGCATGGTCGACGATCCCATGAACATCCTCGCCCTCAAGCGTTTTGCCGTTGAGCACAGCGACCTCAACGACCACAAGCCGCATGTAGTGGACGACACCGGTAAGCGCGTCGCCGTGATCGGCGGCGGCCCGGCCGGCCTTTCCTGTGCCTACTACCTGGCCGTGATGGGTCATAAGGTGACCATCTTTGAGCAGCGTCACCACATGGGCGGCATGCTGCGCTACGGCATTCCCAGCTACCGTCTGCCGCGCGAGCGCCTGCAGGCCGAGATCGACTGGATCTTGAGCGCCGGCATCGACGTTGAGCTCGATCACTCCGTCAACGGCGAGGAACTTGCCCGCCTGCGCGACGAGTTCGATGCCGTCTACCTGGCCATTGGCGCCCACAGCGATAAGAAGCTCGGCCTTCCGGGCGAGGAAGCGCTCGGCGTGGAGTCGGCCGTCAAGATGCTGCGCGCCATCGGCGATGACGAGCTGCCCGACCTGAGCGGCCAGCGCGTGTGCGTCATCGGTGGCGGCAATGTTGCCATGGACGTTGCCCGCTCTGCCGTGCGCTGCGGCGCCGAAAAGGTAAGCATCGTCTACCGCCGCCGCATCTGCGACATGACGGCCCAGGACGCCGAGATCGCCGGCGCCCAGGCCGAGGGCTGCGAGGTGCTGGAGCTGACGGCCCCTCTCGCCATCGAGACCGGCGAGGACGGTCGCGTGTGCGGCCTGCGCGTACAACCGCAGATTATCGGCGAGCCCCGCCGTGGTCGCCCGGCCCCGCGTGCCGCCGCTACGCCCGAGCGTGTCATCCCCTGCGAGCGCGTGTTTGTGGCCATTGGCCAGGACATCGATTCCAAGCCGTTTGAGGAGATGGGCATTGCCTGCAAGTGGGGCTGCGTCGTCACCGACTCGGACGGCGCCGTGCCCAACTTTGATGGCCTCTTTAGCGGCGGCGACTGCCAGACCGGCCCCGCCACCGTCATCCGCGCCATCAACGCTGGCCGTGTGGCCTCGGCAAACATCGACCGCTACCTGGGCTTTGATCACAAGATTAAACTCGAGGTCGAGCTGCCGACCGTCCAGTTTAAGGGCAAGCACGAGTGCGGTCGCTGCGAGCTGGGCGAGCGCGAGTCCGGCGAGCGTATTCACGATTGGAATCTGGTCGAGCAAGGTCTTACCGAGCAGGAGGCGCGCCAGGAGGCGAGCCGCTGCCTGCGCTGCGACCACTTTGGCTTTGGTGCGTTCCGCGGAGGGAGGAACCTGGAATGGTAGAGCTCAACAACCCCACCGTCAGCGACAACACCGAAAACGGAGCGCATAACATGGTCAGGCTCACTATCGATAATTGCGAGGTCGTGGTGTCCGAGCACACCACGATCCTGGATGCAGCCAAGTCCGTCGGCATCCAGATTCCCACCCTGTGCTATCTGCGCGATCTGAACGAGATCGGCGGCTGCCGCGTGTGCGTGGTCGAGGTCGAGGGCTGCGACCAGCTGGTTGCCGCCTGCAACAACTACGTGCTCGACGGCATGGTGGTCCACACTAACAGCCCCAAGGCCCGCGAGGCCCGTCGCACCAACGTGCAGCTGCTGCTGTCCCAGCACGACTCGCGCTGTACGAGCTGCGTGCGCAGTGGTAACTGCAATCTGCAGACCATCGCCAACGACCTGGGCATCTTCTATCTGCCGTACGAGCAGCACCTGGCGCGCGAGGGCTGGGACTTCGATTTCCCCATCATCCGCGATAACGACAAGTGCATCAAATGCATGCGCTGCATCAAGGTGTGTGAGAGCGTGCAGGGCTTAGGGATTTGGGATCTGACCAACCGCGCCACGCATACCGCCGTGGGTACCCGCGGGCGCGCGCCGATCGGCAAGACCGATTGCGTCGCGTGCGGCCAGTGCATTACACATTGTCCGACGGGCGCACTGCGCGAGCGCGACGATACCGAGACCGTGTTCGATGCTCTCGCCGATCCCGACAAAATCGTGCTGGTGCAGATTGCGCCGGCCGTGCGTAGCGCCTGGGGCGAGGAGCTCGGCATTCCGCGCGAGGAGGCTACCGTCGAGCGCCTGGCTTGCGCGCTGCGCCGCGTTGGCTTTGAGTACGTGTTCGACACCGATTTCTCGGCCGACCTCACCATTATGGAGGAGGGCTCCGAGCTGCTCGAGCGCCTGGGTAAGGCCGCCAAGGGCGAGGGCGACAGTCGCGGCTGGCCCATGTTTACGAGCTGCTGCCCGGGCTGGGTGCGCTTTGTGAAGGCGCGCTATCCGGAGTTTGTCGACAGCCTGTCCACGTCCAAGTCGCCGCAGCAGATGTTCGGCGCCATTGCCAAGACGTACTACGCCAAGGTGCTGGGCGTGGAGCCCGAGCGCCTGTTTGTGGTGTCCGTTATGCCGTGCACGGCCAAGAAGGCCGAGTGCGCGCTGCCGAGCATGGTGGGCGAGGACGGTACGCCCGATGTGGACGTTGCGCTGACGGTGCGCGAGATGGTGCGCATGATCCGCGCGAGCCACGTGAGCGTGGACACGCTGGTTGAGGAGCCGCTCGATACGCCGCTGGGCTTTGGCACGGGCGCGGGTGTGATCTTTGGCGCCACGGGCGGCGTGATGGAGGCCGCCGTGCGCTCGGCATATTACCTGGTGACGGGCAAGAACCCCGATGCGGACTTCTTTACCGACGTGCGCGGCCTGGACGGCTGGAAGGAAGCCGTGGCCGATATCGATGGAAACAAGGTACGCGTCGCCGTGGCACACGGGCTGGGCAACGCGGCACGTCTGCTCGACGCGATTCGCGACGGCCGTGTGAGCTATGACTTCGTTGAGGTCATGGCGTGCCCGGGCGGCTGCGTCGGTGGCGGCGGTCAGCCCATCCACGACGGCTGCGAGCTGGCAGCCGAGCGCGGCCAGGTGCTGTGGGGCCTCGATGCGGCGGCCGACATTCGCTTCTCTCACGAGAACCCCGATGTTTTGGCATGCTATCGCGAGTTCTTGGGTGCGCCGCTCTCGCCGCTGGCCGAGCAGCTACTGCATACCGACCATCACGCGTGGTCGATGCCTAACGAGAGGACGTGCTAGCGATGCGCGAGTTTACTGTTGAGATGTCGCGCCGAGGGTTTGCCTCGGCGCTTGCCGCCGGCGCGTTGTCGCTCGCGCTGGCTGGCTGCGGCGGCGGTGCTGCGGGGGCGGGGCCTGCTGCGGGCTCGGCTGCCACGGACGGCGCCGGTGCCGCCGCGGAGCCGGTTGAGGTGCACGTCGCCTCGCTCAAGGGTCCGACGTCGATCGGTCTGGTGCAGTTTATGGACCGGGCGGCCGACGGTGCCACGGACAACGAGTTCGACTTTGCGATTAGCGCCGCAGCTGACGAGATCGTGCCCAAGGTGATTCAGGGCGATATCGACATTGCCCTGGTGCCGGCCAACGTGGCGAGCGTGCTCTACAACAAGACCGAGGGCGCGGTGCAGGTCATCGACATCAACACGCTGGGCGTGCTGAACGTGGTGACGGGTAACGCGGACGTTGCCTCGTTTGGCGATCTGGCGGGTCGTACCGTCTACATGACGGGCAAGGGCACCACGCCGGAGTACGTCATGAACCACCTGCTGGAGCGCGCGGGCCTGACCGGCCAGGTGGCGCTTGAGTTTAAGAGCGAGCCCACCGAGGTGCTGTCGGCGCTGCTTGCCGATCCGTCTGCCGTGGGCGTGCTGCCCGAGCCGTTCAAGACCGCTGCCATCGCAAAGAGCGAAGGCAAGCTGTCGGCTCCGGTAAGTCTGACCGATGTGTGGGATGAGCTGGCGGGTGACACGGGTTCGCGCCTGCTGACGGGCGTGACCGTGGTGCGCCGTGCCTTTGTCGAGGAGCATCCCGAGGCCGTGGCGGAATTCTTGCGCTGCCATGAGGCGAGCGTGAAAGCCGTCAATGCGGCGCCGGCAGACTGGGCGCAGGCCGTGGTCGATGCGGGCATCGTGGACAACGCCAAGATCGCCGAGAAGGCGATTCCCGGGTGCATGCTTGTGTGCCAGACGGGGAAAGATATGAAGGCGGCGCTCGGTGGGTACCTGCAGGTGCTGGCCGATGCGGATGCAAGCGCCGTGGGCGGCAAGCTCCCGGTTGATGATTTCTACTACATGGAGTAGCCCGTGCGTGCGTTTGCTCGACAAATGACAGAGCGCATGAAGGCGGTGGCGGCAGCAGGTGCCGTCGCCGCCTTTTGGCTTGCCGTGTGGATCTTTGCGGCGTCGCTGGTGGCGCAGCCGTTGATTTTGCCGGGGCCGGGTGCTGTTGTGATGGCGTTGCTGCGGCTGGTATGCGATGGCGGTACATGGGCGATTTTGGCGGGCTCGGGCGCGCGGATACTGGGCGGGCTGGCGCTTGCCGCGGTGTGTGGTGGCGTACTGGCGGGAGTCTCGGTGCGATCGCTGACGTTTGCCCGCTTGGTGGCGCCGGCGCTTTCGTTTGTTAAGGCGACACCGGTTGCCTGCGTGGTGGTCCTGCTGCTCATTTGGTTGGGGTCGGCGCGCGTGAGCATTGCAGCGGTCTTTTTGATGGCTCTGCCGGGCGTGTATTTTTCGTTGGTCGAGGGCTTAATGCAAGCGGATAAACCGCTGGAGCAGATGTTTCGTCTGCATGGCGTGCGGGGCTGGCGACTGTTTTGTGCCCACACCTGGCGCGAAGTCCTGCCGTTTGTGCTTTCGTGTGCCCGCGCCGTGATTGGCATGAGCTGGAAGGCCGGTGTGGCGGCGGAGCTGATCGGCATGGCGACGGGCACCGTGGGCGAGCGCATCTATCAGGCAAAGCTACTCATCGAGACGGCTGACCTGTTGGCTTGGACCGTGTTGGTCGTGGCAGCATCGTGGGCATGCGAGCGTGTGCTGGTGTGGCTGCTGCGGGCTTCGGGGCCCGTGGCATGGCGCGCGGCGGTGCTGTCGCATGGACGCGACTTGCACGGGCGTGCGGGCGGTTCTGCTGGCGGCGGGGTTGCGGCGGAGCTTGCGCTTGCTGTGGGCGATCGTGCGCCCTGGGCGCCGGCGCTTGACGGACTGGTACTTCGCGTGCCCGCCGGTGGACGGACCTGCGTGATGGGCGCCTCGGGTGTGGGCAAGTCGACGTTGCTTGCACTGGCGGCGGGGGAGTGCGCGCCGTGTTCCATGGTGTTTCAGGATGTGCGCCTAGTCGAGGACGTTTCTGCCCAGGATAACGTGCTGGTGTGCGCCGACGCGCGCGTGGACGCCTCGAGTGCCGCGGCTCTGTTGCGCCTGCTGGTGCCGGGGGTCGATGTGCATGCTCGTGTGGCCGAGCTCTCGGGCGGGCAGCGCCGTCGCGTCGAGATTGCCCGAGCCCTGCTGTGCCCAGGCGACGCGGTGATTCTGGACGAGCCCTTTACCGGTCTAGATACCGCTGCGCGCGACGCATGCGCCGAGGTCGTGCTCGACTTGCTCGACGGCCGCATGCTGTTGCTTGCTACGCACGATGCCGTCGACGCTCAGGCCCTCAATATCTCGGACATCGTCACGCTCTAAATACTTACTCAGCAACAAAATGATCCGTTTTTTCTCCGTCCCCATAGGGTTGGGTATGGTATTCTATCTGCGGGGTAATACTTAGGATTACCAAGTAATACCAACACAGTAGAAACAAACTCCAGATGCGGGCCAATCGGGTTGCCTTCGCAGCCCGTCGCCCAGCCGCGTGGCCCGCATCTATCCGCACCACCGTCGTTTCAAAAAGGAAGCGCCATGGCAGAACACATGACCCCGGTTGTCGCGAAGGTCTTGCCCGAGGAAAAGGCGGCCTTCGCGGCGGCAACCCAACTCGTAGGCACCACGCCGTCCAACGCCATCCGCATGTTCATCGCCGCCTTCAATCGCTGCGGCACCTTTCCGTTCGACATCTCGCCCAACGGGGCTTTTGGCACTGCGCCCGATTCTCATCAATAATGACTGTCCCAAACTGCCGGCATTTGGGGACGTTCCTTTTCTGCCGGCAGTTAAGGAACGTCCCTAAGTGCCGGGTTTTGAGGAGGTTGGCATGCTCAATGCGATGATTTGGGCGCTTGCCTGTTTTGGCGTCGTCGCTGCCGATATCGCCCTGAGCGTGGTTTTGTTCTCCGCTCTGGGCGTCGCATCGGTGTTCATGGGCTTTTCGATTGACGGCCTCGATATTCAATTGCTTCAGGCTGTCGCGCAGACGGCATCGTTTTTAATGGCGCTGCTGTGGTGGCGTTATCTGTGGCCGCGTTCGTTTATGGCACGCCGGCAATGCGCGCATCCGCTCGGCGGGGGAGCGCGTGGGGCGTGGAAGCGCATCGCCTGCGTTATCGTGATCGGCCTTGCCCTGCAGGTGGTCGTTGGCTACGTGACCGACGCCGTGCTGTCGCTGTTGCCCGAGGCTGCGGCCGACTACAGCGAGCTTGTCGAGGAAACAGGCATGGGCGACACCAGCTATCTCGCCGTCCTGACTACGGTGCTCGGCGCCCCATTTTGTGAAGAGCTGCTGGTACGCGGCATTATTTTTGAGTTTTCGCTTCGAGCGTTTAATCCGCAGTGCCGCCCACTTTGGAAGCGCCGGCGTCGTGCGGGTGCGCAGGACGGCGCCATGGTGCCCTGGGCGGCCCCGAGCACGTGGGGTATCGCCGCGGCGATTGTGCTGCAGGCGGCAATCTTCGGTTTTATGCACATGAATTGGGTGCAAGGTTGCTACGCGGGTGCCGCTGGCCTCATCTTTGGTTGGGTGCTCGTGACGACCGGAAAGCTCCGCTACACGATCCTGCTGCACTTCGCCTTTAATGCCGGGTCGTATCTCATGACGTTGCTCTGGTTTGTGAACACGCCGTTCGACGTGGCAATTACGGTCGCCATCGCCGGCGTCATCCTCGTTGAGGCAATGCGGTCGCTGCGCCGCGCGTGTGGGATGGATGCAGCGAGCGCACCGCTGCCCTAGTTGCGACGCCCGCCGCCGTTGGCGCCCTGTCGCCCCTGGGCCGCGCGATTGCGCCCGGCGGTGTTCTGCGCACGCGACATGCCACCGTGCCCCTTGCTGCCTTTGGGTCCCTTGCCAGCGCCGCCAACGCCACCGTGGGCCTTGCCGCCCTTCTTGCCGGTGCCATGCCCCCCGCCGGCAGATGTCTCGCCCGGGCGCGGCGGCACGGGGCGAATCAGGCAATGCTTGGTGTAGCCAATCAGATCGCGGCGGCCGGCTTTTTCCAGCGCCTCACGCACGAGCTTGTAGTTCTCGGGCTTGCGGTATTGGATGAGCGCACGCTGCATGGCCTTCTCGTGTGGGTCGCGTGCCACGTAGATCGGCTTCATGGTGCGTGGGTCCACGCCGGTGTAGTACATGCAGGTCGACATGGTGGACGGCGTGGGGTAGAAGTCCTGCACCTGCTCGGGCATGTAGCCCATGTCGCGCACGGCCTCGGCAAGGTCCACGGCTTCCTTCATCGTTGAACCGGGGTGGCTCGAGATTAGGTACGGCACCACATACTGCTTGAGTCCGTATTCGCGGTTCAGGCGTTCAAATTTACGGCAGAACGCGTCGTAGACGGCGCGGCTCGGCTTGCCCATCACGGAGAGCACCGCGTCGCTCACGTGCTCGGGCGCTACGCGTAGCTGGCCCGAGACATGGTGTTCCAGCAGCTCGCGCAAAAACTCGTCCGAGGCGTCGGCCATGGTGTAGTCAAAGCGGATGCCGCTGCGCACGAAGACCTTCTTGACGCCTGGCAGCTGGCGCAGGTCGCGCAACAGCTGCGTGTAGCCGCTCTCGTCGACCACCATGTTCTTGCACACGCTCGGCCACAGGCAGCGCTTGTTCTTGCACACGCCGTGCTTGAGCTGTTTGTCGCAGGCAGGACGGCTAAAGTTGGCCGTCGGTCCGCCCACGTCGTTGATGTAGCCCTTAAACTCGGGGTCGCGCGTGAGTAGCTCGGCCTCGCGCATAATCGAATCGTGGCTACGCATCTGCAGCACGCGGCCCTGGTGGAAGGTCAGCGCGCAAAACGAGCACTCACCAAAGCAGCCGCGGTTAGAGCTGATGGAAAACTTGATCTCGGCAAAGGCCGGCACGCCGCCTGCCGCGTCGTAATCGGGATGCCAATCGCGTGCGTAGGGGAGTTCGGCAACCTCGTCCATCTCATCGGTGGTGAGCGTCGCCGACGGCGGGTTCTGCACCACATAGACGCTGTTGGGGTAGGGCTCTACCAGGCGGTGTCCGGTGATGGGATCCATGTTCTGCTGCTGCACATTAAAGCTGCGCGCGTAGTTGAGCTTGTCGGCGGCAAGGTCGTCCCAGCTGGGCAGCAGGTCGTAGTCGTAGACCTCGTCGAGCGAGTTGGTACGGTAGACGGTGCCGTTGATATAGGTGATTTGGTCGACGGGCAGGCCCGCGTCGAGCGCGTCGGCGATCTCGACGATCGCGTGCTCGCCCATGCCGTAGATGAGGATGTCGGCACCCGAGTCGAGCAGCACCGAGCGCTTGAGCTTATCCTGCCAGTAGTCGTAGTGGGCCAGACGACGCAGGCTCGCCTCGATGCCGCCGATGATGATGGGCGCGTCCTTGAACGTTTGGCGGATGAGGTTGCCGTAGACCGTGACGGCGCGGTTGGGGCGGTGCCCCTCTTTACCGCCAGGGGTGTAGGCATCGGTGTGGCGACGATGCTTGGTCACCGAGTAGTGATTGACCATGGAGTCCATGTTGCCGGCGGAGACCAGAAAGCCCAGGCGCGGCTCGCCGAGCACGGTGATACTGGCGGGATCGGTCCAGTCGGGCTGACAGATAATGCCCACTTTGTAGCCGTGTGCGTCGAGCACGCGGCTGACGATGGCCATGCCAAAGCTGGGATGGTCCACGTAGGCGTCGCCGCAGATGTAGACGAAGTCGCACTGGTCCCAGCCACGCGCATCCATGTCGGCGCGGCTGACGGGGAGGAACTTGTCGCGGCCCGGACGCCAGGGGCGGACGGGTGTCGCCTTGACGGTTGTGGCCTGTGCCTTACCGCCGCGCTTTTGCTGCTGGCCCTGTTTGCCCTGCTGACTGCGCTGGTTGTTCTGAGCGTGCTGAGGCTTTTTTGCCACGATCCCTCCCGGTGTTTGTATGCTGCACGTAATTGTAACCAGTCTTTTTAGGACGGGGCTAAAAAGACTGGTGGAGTACACGAGGTCTCGGGTGTCGGTGCCGCGCCCGCCGTTTGTTTCCAGACTGTGTATCTGCGCGTTGGAGAACCCGTCTCGCGCGTACGCCATGTTGTCAATGGGTTACAGTATGAACGGCGGCTATGTTTCCGCCAACGCACGAGAGAGTCGTCAACAAGGAGGATGCACGACGATGCAGCGTGCCAAACAGATATCGGAATCCATTGAGCTGGGCATCATCTTGGCGCTCGCCGGTGGCTTTATGGATGTGTATTCGTACATTGGGCGCGACCATGTTTTCGCCAACGCGCAGACGGGCAACATCCTGCTGGTGGGCGTGAGCATCTCGGAGGGCAATTGGGCACTTGCGGGGCGTTACTTCTTCCCTGTGGTTTCGTTTGCTGTGGGCATTATGCTTGCCGACCTGGTACACGAGCGTTTTGGCAGCGTGATCCACTGGCGTCAGGTGACGGTGTTCTTTGAAGCCGTCATCTTGCTGGGCGTGAGTTTTATTCCCGGTGGCGATTTCAACCTGCTCGCCAACTGCCTTACTTCGTTTGCCTGCGGTATGCAGGTCGAGAGCTTCCGCAAGATTCATGGACACGGCATCGCCACGACCATGTGTATCGGCAACCTCCGTAATGCCTTGCAAAACGTGGACGACTACATCATTACCCACAAGCGCGGCTTTTTGGAAAACGGCCTGCTGTACTTTGGCGTGATCTTTACCTTTGTGTTTGGCGCCGTGTTGGGCAACTGGTGTATTGAGCGCATGGGCCTGCACGCCATCGTCGTGGCGAGCGTGCTGCTGTTTGTCGCGTTTGCCATCATGTTTATCGACCGCGAGCGCGACTTGCGTTTTCGCTGGAAGGTTGCGGCCGAGGCTTGGAAAGAGGGCTGCCGAAAGTAACCGAATGCGGCAAAGAGACAGCCCCTTTGCCGCATTATTTTTCATCTCTATGTAGTACAGCTTCAGGAGCCAGAAAAAAACTATCTAGCTCCTGAATGTTGTTACGAACTGCTTTTTGCAATTTATTCGAGATGCTCTTCAATCCGAGCCCTCAGAAGGGCAATGGCTGTGGGTATTCCAATTGCGGCGGCTAATTCGGCTTTATCCAAAACCTGTATGTTAAAGCACGATTGTTTATCACATTGAAGGACGTTAACTGAAGATAGCTTCACTTCCCGTTGACTGAATATATCGTAATCTCCAAATAGGAAGTTACCTTTTATTGTGTAATTCGGTATGTTCGTTACGCACTTCATCTCAAGTCTGTTTAGGCCATAATCGAACACCGCAACTTCCTTGTGTTCGATGATGAGCGCAACCCTGGGCATGTTACTAAAACCACCGTCGACGACAGTAAAGAGCTTTTCATTTGCATCGTCATAAACGGTGTATTTAAGACTCAATAGCTGTCCTAGTGGACCCGTGAACCCATGTCTTTTGATGTTGAGGTTGTCTCCCGCTGGGTTGACGAGAGCCAGAGCATGCGGATAAGGGTTACCTTCAATTGAGATTCGATATTCGTTTGTAGCCGTCTTGCTCGATTTAGGACCAGTAGCCTTCACGCGTCATCGCCTCGATTGAATTGGAACCGTCTTCTGCTTCGTGCGGAGAATTACGCTGTATGTTGCAGTACATGCAGCTGCAATAACCGCATGGGCAATTTCTAACAAAATGAATGACACTATTTGCTGCATGCATATTAATTACTATAAAGTATCCTTTTATAAACGTATTGTCAAACATATATTGCTAAAACAGAAACAATTTATAGACTGAGTTGGTCGTATTCTTTGGGCAATTGCTCCTATAATCTAGCCTTCGCTGCAGTCGGGAGGGAAGGACTGGGGCTCCGTTATTATGTTGAAACGCTTTAACACTTTTGACGTTCTCATGCATTTTTTGTTTCAAAAGCGTTAGGATGGGACTCATAGCGTGGGGCGTAATGGGCGCCCCGCACACGATGGGAGGCTATCAATGGCTAATCGTTTCGTTCTCAACACCATTTCTTATCATGGTTCTGGCGCCATCAAGGAGATCCCCGGCGAGCTCCAGCGTCGTGGCTACAAGAAGATCTTCGTCTGCTCCGACCCCGATCTGGTCAAGTTTGGCGTTACCGCCAAGGTAACCGACGAGCTCGACGCCGCCGGTATTGCTTGGAGCCTCTACTCCGAGATTAAGCCCAACCCCACCATCCAGAACGTCAAGGACGGCGTCGAGGCCTTTAAGGCCGCCGAGGCTGACGCTATCGTGACCATCGGTGGTGGCTCCTCCATGGACACCGCCAAGGCTATCGGCATCATCATCAACAACCCCGAGTTCGCCGATGTCCGCAGCCTCGAGGGCGTTGCTCCGACTAAGAACCACGCTGTGTTCACCATCGCCGTGCCGACGACCGCCGGTACCGCTGCCGAGGTGACCATCAACTACGTTATCACCGACCCCGAGAAGGTCCGCAAGTTCGTGTGCGTCGATACCAACGACGCCCCCGAGGTCGCCGTCGTCGACCCCGACATGATGGCTTCCATGCCCGCCGGCCTGACCGCTTCCACCGGCATGGACGCTCTGACCCACGCTATCGAGGGCTACACCACCAAGGGCGCTTGGGAGCTCTCCGACATGTTCCACTTTGAGGCTATTAAGCTGATCAGCGAGAACCTGCGCGACTCCGTTGCCGAGGCCAAGTCCGGTCAGCCCGGCTCCGGCCGCGAGGGCATGGCTCTTGGCCAGTATGTCGCCGGCATGGGCTTCTCCAATGTCGGCCTGGGCATCGACCACGCCATGGCTCACACCCTGTCCGCTCACTACGACACCCCGCACGGCGTCGCTTGCGCCATGCTGCTGCCGATCGCTATGGAGTTCAACAAGCCGGTTTGCGCCGAGCGCCTGGCCAAGGTTGCCGTTGCCATGGGTGTTGACACCACGGGCATGAGCACCGACGAGGCTGCCGACGCCGCCATCGCCGCCGTCAAGCAGCTCTCCGCCGACGTGAACATCCCGCATGTCTGCGAGGCCATGAAGGCCGACGAGATCGAGGTCCTGGCCAAGGACGCCATGGCTGACGCCTGCTTCCCGGGCAACCCGCGCGAGGCGACGCTCGACGACGTCATCGAGCTCTTCAAGAAGATCTGCCCGGCTGCTTAACCTGGTTCGGCGGGCCCCGCCCGTTAGCCCCAGAATCGTCCTCGGACATGTCGGAGGCCCCGCTGCGCACTACGTGCGGCGGGGCCTCCTTCTGTCCTGCGGAAAGATTCTGGGGCTAACGGGCGGGGCCCGCCGGCTCGTTGTCGTGGCGGAAGAGCTCGATGGGTCATCTCGCTGGGTAAATATTTGTGCGTGATGGTATCGTTGTTGGGGCTTTTACTGATTACGGGATGTTGACTTTGGAGTTGTGGATGGTGTCCCAAATGGATTCTACGCTTGGTTTTATTACTGACCAGCTTAAGACGCTGACTTCTATTGCCTCGCCTACGGGCTATACCCGTGCGGCTACTGACTATCTAATGGAAACGTTGCGCGATATGGGCTTTGGCCCCGAGCGCTCCAATAAGGGCAACGTGTTGGTTGAGCTTGGTGGTGAGGGCGAGCCGCTTGTCCTGGCGAGCCATGTCGATACCCTGGGCGCTATGGTGCGCTCCATCAAGGACAATGGTCGCCTGCGTCCCACGACGCTCGGCGGGCATCAGTGGTCTACGGCCGATGGCGAGAACTGCACCGTTTATACGCGCGATGGCAATAACTACACGGGTGTGGTCCTCAATACCGAGCCTTCGGCGCATGTGGCCGATGAGCCGGTCAAAACCATCGAGAAGAACATGGAGATCTTGCTCGACGAGAATGTCGACAGTAAGGACGACGTGCTTGAGCTGGGTATTCAGACGGGCGATATCATCGCTATGGATCCGCGTACCACGGTGACGGAGAGCGGCTACATTAAGAGTCGCTTCCTGGATGACAAACTGTCGGCGTCGATTCTACTGGGTCTGGCCCGCGCCGTTGCTGACGGCGAGGTGACCCTTTCGCGCAAGGTTTCGCTGCTCTTTACGGTGTACGAGGAGGTCGGCCACGGCGGTGCCTTTGTGCCGGCTGACACGCGCGAGATGATCAGCGTGGACATGGGCTGCGTGGGTGACGACCTGGGCTGCACCGAGCGCATGGTTTCGATTTGCGCTAAGGATTCGGGTGGCCCCTACAACTACGACCTGGTAACCACGCTGTCCAACATCGCGCGCGAGCTCGAGCTCGATTACGCCATCGACGTGTACCCGCATTACGGCTCGGACGTCGAGGCCACGCTCTCGGCCGGCTACGACATTCGCCATGGTCTGATCGGCCCCGGCGTGTACGCGAGCCACAACTACGAGCGCAGCCACATCGACGGCGTGCGCAATACCTACGAGCTGGTTCGTGCCTACGTTCAGCGCTAGACGCATCGACAATGCTCATCGAGCCTGCCGCCCCGGTTGTTGCAGCGATGCCAGCCGGGGCGTCCTCTATAACTTGCGGTGGCGGGGAGCTGTTATTTGATGGCTGACGTAACGGTGCCGCCGCCCAGGACGATGTCGCCGCGGTAGACGACGACTGCCTGGCCGGGGGCGATGGCTCGCTGTGGCTCGTCAAAAGTTAGCAGCATTTGCCCGTCTTCGCCACGTGTAAGGGTTGCTGCCTGGTCCTTTTGACGGTAGCGGTACTTGGCGCCCACGCGGATGCCGCCGGCATCCAGCTCGGCCTCCATGCGGTCGGCAGGGGCGCTCCAGATCCAGTCGTTGGCCGTGAGCGCCGTGGCCGTCAGGTCCTCTGCCTCGCCCAGATGTACGGTGTTGTTGACGGCGTCGACACCCGTTACGTACACGGGATGCGCCATCGCGACGCCCAGGCCCTTGCGCTGGCCGATGGTGTAGCGCAGCGCGCCGTTGTGGCGCCCGACCACGCTGCCGTCGCGCCACACAATGTCGCCCGGTGCAGCGGGATGTTCGCAACGGCGCTCGATATAGCCCGCGTAGTCACCGTCTGGAATAAAGCAGATGTCCTCGCTTTCGGCCTTCTGGGCGTTGGTAAAGCCCTGCTCGGCGGCTATGCGGCGCACGTCGCGCTCTTTGTCTAGGCCTGCCAGCGGAAAGATCGTGTGCGCCAGGCGCTCCTGCGTGAGCGAATACAAAAAGTAACTCTGGTCCTTTTTGGGGTCCTCGCCGCGATGCAGCTGCCAGGTGCCGTCGGGCGCCTGGCTCGTTTTGGCATAGTGGCCTGTGGCGATGTAGTCGCAGCCCATATCCAGCGCCGCATCCAGCAACGCGCCAAACTTAATATGGCGGTTGCAGATGATGCACGGATTGGGCGTCAGCCCCTCCTGGTAGGCGTTCATAAAACGCTCGACAACGTTGCGGTCGAAGGTTTGCTGCAAGTCGAGCACGTGATGGGGTATCCCCAGGCGCTCGGCGACGGCCTTTGCATCGGCGATGTCGCGGTCGACCTTACTCATGCCCGTGGTGGGATCGGGCGCGGGGCAGGTGAGGCGCATGGTGGCACCGACACATTCGTAACCCTGACTTTTGAGCAGATACGCGGTCACGCTGGAATCGACGCCGCCGCTCATGGCGACGAGCACGCGCTTGTTGTGCATGGGGAGGTTCTCCTTGGTGGCATGTGGCCAAAAAAGAAAAGCGGCGCGGGAGGCTGGTTCCGCGCCGCAGACATTGTAGCAAGTTCGGGCGTCCTGTGGGACACCCTGTTGGGATGAGCTCAGGCTGCCAGAAGAGAGGGGAGACCGGCGTGCCTTGGACTCGTTCTAAGAACGAGAGCTCTAGTCCTGGAAGAGTGCCGTGGACAGGTAGCGCTCGCCGGTGTCGGCGAGCAGCGCCACGATGGTCTTGCCCTCGTTCTCGGGGCGCTTGGCCAGCTGCAGTGCGGCCCACACGGCGGCGCCGGACGAAATGCCCACGAGCACGCCCTCCTTGTGGCCCACGGCGCGGCCGGTGGCAAAGGCGTCGTCGTTCTCGACGGGGATGATCTCGTCGTAGACCTGGGTGTCGAGGACGTCGGGCACAAAGCCGGCACCGATACCCTGGATCTTGTGCGGGCCGGCCTGGCCCTTAGAGAGCACCGGGGAGGTGGCGGGCTCGACGGCGACGACCTGAATCTCGGGGTTTTGCTCCTTGAGGAACTCGCCCACGCCGGTCACGGTGCCGCCGGTGCCGACGCCGGCGACGAAGATGTCGACCTTGCCGTCGGTGTCGTCCCAGATCTCGGGGCCGGTCGTGGCCTTGTGAATGGCCGGGTTCGCGGGGTTCACAAACTGGCCGGCGATGATGCTGTTGGGGGTCTCCTTCTGCAACTCTTCGGCCTTGGCGATAGCGCCCTTCATGCCTTTGGAGCCGTCGGTGAGCACGAGCTGCGCACCGTATGCCTGCATCAGCTTGCGGCGCTCGACGGACATGGTCTCGGGCATGGTGATGATCACCTTGTAGCCGCGGGCGGCCGCCACCGAGGCGATGCCGACGCCGGTGTTGCCGCTCGTGGGCTCGATGATGGTGTAGTCGCCGCCACGCACGAGCTTGCCTGCCTTCTCGGCCTCGTCAATCATGTTCTTGGCGACGCGGTCTTTAACGGATCCGGCGGGGTTGAAGTATTCCAGCTTGACGAGCACGCGGGCCTTGAGGTCCTCATCGGCCTCAAAGTGGGTGAGCTCCAGAAGCGGAGTGTGGCCGATAAGCTGATCAATGGATGTGTACACATTGCTCATGGTGAACCTCCAAAGTGTTCAAATGACTGGATACCGTGTGGTTTTACGGTGTGTGTAGCAACGAAACCCACAAACCTTATGGGTTGTTCGTTTTGCTGTTGGCAAGCATAGTAGGCACTAAAGCCTAGTAATGCAATAGGAAATAGAAGATTATTACGAGTCGATTAACCATCTTGACGGGAATAGGTATTTTCAAAACCAATTTTTCGGCTAGAATTTCTACGAATTAAAAGACCGAAAGGCAGCAATATATATGTTGGTTTCCACAAAGGGCAGATATGCCCTGCGCGTTATGGTCGACTTGGCCGAGCATCAGGCGGCAGGCCGCATTCCCCTCAAAGAGATCGCCGCGCGTCAGGGGATTTCGGAGAAATATTTGGAGAACATTTTGGCTACGCTCGTGCGCGCCAATATGCTCTCGGGCATGCGCGGCAAGGGCGGCGGCTACGTGCTCACGCGCCCGCCCGAGCAGTACACGGTGGGCGAGATCCTGCGCCTGACCGAGGGTAGCCTAGCACCGGTCGCATGCCTGGACGGCGACTGCAAAGGTTGCTCGCGATCTGATGAGTGTCCTACACTCGATGTTTGGAAGAACCTGGACAAGCTCATCAACGACTACCTCGACGGCGTGACACTCGATACGCTCGTTGCCCCCAACGAGGGCTACGACTACGTCATCTAGCCCCACCTGCTATTGGGGGACGGGGCAGAAATGGTAGATTTTCTTGTCCTCTGAGGCTTGGCAAATGACAAGGCCGCCCATCGTTGCGATGGACGGCCTTCGTTTTGGCGTGTTGTGGCGGCCCGTATCCGGTCGCTTTAGTTCCTGGCGATGCTGTCGAGAATGCTGCGCATGATGGATACCAGGATGCTGCCCATAAACGCCGATCCAAAGCTGGCGATGGAGATACCCGCGCCCAGCAGATTGACCGACAGGTAGCTGGCCAGCTCGAGCATAAAGCTGTTGACCACAAGCTGAAAAATACCAAGCGTGATAATAGTGAGTGGCAGCGAGATGACCGTCAGGAACGGCTTAACGAGCGAGTCGACGATGTTGAGGAACAGTCCCACGAAGGCAAAGCAGACCCAGGCGTCGGCCATGCCGAAGGGCTGAATGCCGGGGACGAGAAACGTTGCGATCGCGATGGCGATTGAGGTCAAAAGCCAGTTGAGCATAAAGCGCATGGTGTGAATCCTTTCTTGCGCATGGCGTGGTGAGGGAGCGTGAGAGGCACATGCCTTTGCAACTCGGACAGATGCTCGGGCACGGCTCTGTTTGGGCGCCCATTGTCTCAGATATTCGTGGAGCTTGCGTGCGCATTCGGTTTCAAAACGGCGTTCGTCCTAGAAAACGCGCCGCTGGCAGAGAGTTTTGTCGCTTTAGTTTGGTGGTGTGCTAAACTGCTACGGGCAAAAGCCACAGGCGTTGCCCTATTGCATAGAACGGGCGAACGATGCCCGATGTCAGTATCAACTTCGATGCCTTTTGGCGGGTTTGGCGGTGATCGATGAATATCGAGAACATGTTTGACAAGCCTGATGTCAAGCAGCTGGTCCACGCATTTAGCCTTTTGGACGACGAGAAAGATATCCAAGCGTTTTTGACCGATATCTGCACGCCGCGCGAGATTTGCGATCTATCGCAGCGTCTGCAGGTCGCGCGTTATCTGGACGAGGGCGAGCCCTATGTTGAGGTTCAGGCGCGTACCGGCGCTTCGTCCACCACGGTGAGCCGTGTGTCCAAGGCGCTCAACGGTGAGTACGGTGGCTACCGCAAAATCCTCATTAAGCTGGAGGATGGCGAGTAGGCCGCGCCAAAAACGAATTGTGCAAAACCGCTCCTCCGGGGGCGGTTTTTTGATCCCTTAAGGACGGAGGAAAACGGATCACCGGGTTAGACTGACCCCTTCGGTGATCCGTTTTCCTCCGTCCCCAAGGGATCAAATCTGTTGGCGTGGGGCAAATCTGTCCGCGTGGGCGGGTAGGATGGATACATTGATTATTGCGAACAGTTTGAGCGGAGGACCATGCCTGTTCGAATCTATACCACCAATGCCGGCACGGATTTGAGCGATGCCGAGTCGGCGTTGCTTGCCGACCTTATTGCCCGCCATGGACGTGCCGTGCTTCTGGCGTCAACGTTTGCCGAGCTCGACCTGTGTCGCCATGATGCGGCGGAAGCCGGGATTTCGCTGGGTATTGACTACAAAACGCCTACATCGTGGCTTCGCTCGCTTTGGGAGCTTTTGGGCGACGGGCGCGGTTTCGTCGACAACCTGCAGCGTCAGATGCTGTTCTCGGACATGGTCACGCGTCTCGACGATGCCGACCTGCAGCCGCTTTCGCGCAGCCAGGGCACAGTGCGCATGCTTGCGCGCATGGCCCGCGACGTGTTGCCGGGCGTTGCGGGGACGACGGCCGAGCGATGCCGTGGCAACAATTGCCAGCCTGAGCCAAAAAGCGATGCCGAGGCTCGTGTGTTCGAGCTTTTGCGTGCCTACGCGGGTGGTTTGGACCGTCGAGATATGGTCGAGCCCTGCGAGGCGGCTGACATTATGGCCGATGCCCTGGCCGATAACCTGCCGGCGTGCACCCGCGCCGTATGCGTGCGCGGTATCACGTCGATTACGCACGGCCTGCTCGAGCTGCTGTCTGCCGTGGCGAACAATGGGGGGGAGGTCGTCGTACTGCTTGCCTGCGAGCAGGCGGCGATGCGCGAGGAGCTTGCCGCGGCATTTGATGCCCGCGGTGTGCTGTTCGAGGCCGCGCCGCTGAGGGAGGACGCCGTCGCGTCTGATGCCGCTTGCGGGACCGCCGCTCAGCCTGCCTTTATTGAGGTCGCCGGCCCCCATGCCCGTGCCCATGCTTATGCGGACGCCATCGATACGTTGGTGAAAACGCACAAGGAGTCCAAGGACGATAAAGCTACTGCAACGCCCGCTGACCCCGTGCGCGTGCTCGTTGTTTCTGCCCGGGCACCCCAGCTGTTCGGTGAGCTCGCCTCTCGTCTGGCGGCCCGTCATATCGCTGCCGAGACAGTTGAGTTCACGGCGTTTTCTCAATCCATTGCGGGCAGGCAGTTCACGGCGCTCGCCAACCTGATCGAGCGTATGAAGGCCGCCGACGAAGGGGCAGCTTCTAAGACTGAGTGGTGGCCCGCGCCGGAGCTTACCGACTGGATTTACAGTCCGCTTTCGGGCGCTGATGCCGTCAATGCCCGTACCTTCGATAAGAATATGCGTCTCTCGCGCAGCAAGACTACCGCGGGCGTTAAGAGCCTGCTGCAGAGCGTCCAAGGCCAGGTGAGGGGCGCGCGCAAGGCGGCGAGCGACGAGAACTGGTTTAAGAACGTGCCGTGCGTGGTCTCGGACGTGTTCCAGGCGCTGTGGCGTGACAAGCCCGTGACGGCGCTCAAGGCCATGCTTGCCGTTGCCGAGGCACTGCCCGATCGCGCGCTTGGTGGTCTCGACGGCCAGGCCCGTCGCCAGGCGGAGGTGGCCCTGCTGCGCCACGCGATCGACATCCTTATGAACGATGCTCGCGCGCTCGACGTGTCGCAGGCCGCGACCGTGCCCGTGCTCGATGGCATTCGCACCAAGGTGGACAAGCGTAGCACCGCCTACGATTACGAGACCTACGAGGTTGACCGTGCGCCACGTGCCCAGGTTCGCTTTACTTCGCTTGCCGATGCGGCGGCCCTGCGCCCCGATAGCTACGATGCCGTGCTGTTTGCCGACGTCGACCTGGACAGTTATCCGCTCTCACATGAGGAGGGCCCGCTGGCAACGCTGACGGCGAGCCTCGGTCGCGAGGGCGTGACGCTTGAGCCTGCGGCCTTGCTGCGCGCACGCTTTGGCCGCGCGATACAAGCGTCGCGTGGTCCGGTTACGCTCGCCCGTGTGACCCACGATCGTCAGGCGCGCGAGTGCTATCCGGCGGCCGTGTGGACCGAGTTGCGGGCGCATGCCGAGGCCGCTAACGATGCTAAGGCCGCTGACGCCGACAAGGCCGCTGACGCCGACAAGGCCGCTGACGACGCTAAGGCCGTTGGCGCCGACAAGGCGAAGTGTGTGGGTGAGGGCGATATCGTAAGGGACTTCGATCCCGCGGCAGGCGAAGGTCTTAGGCGCGAGCGCGTGACCTGCGAAGCTCCTCAGCACCTGAGCGATGAAGCCATTCCGTATTTGGTCCTGCGTCGTCGCGATGGCGAGGGCGAGGATGCGCCGCTGGTGCCGCGCCTGACGTCTGCCTCGCAGATCGAGGCCTATTCGACCTGCCCGCTATGCTGGTTCGTCTCGTACCGCGTGAAGCCCCAGTCGATCGACGCTGGCTTTGGCAATATGGAGAAGGGCAACTTTGTCCACGACGTGCTGGAACACTTGCATGCCCGTCTGCCCCAGGAGGGCATGGAGCGCGTGACACCCATGAATCTGCCACGCGCGAAGGAGCTGCTGCGCGAGGTCTTTGACGAGACCTTGGCCGAGCATGCGGGCAAGCGCGGTACCGAGGGCCCGCTCGTGCCGCTCTCCCCGGTGGAGGAGCGCCAGGTGGCCGAGATTTTGCCGCAGCTGGAGGGCGTTCTTGCCTACGAGTCCGAGGCGCTCGCGCCCTTCGCGCCGCGCTACCTGGAGTTTGCGTTCAACGAGCTCCAGGTCGAGTATGCCGGCTGGCCGCTCGGCGGGCGCATCGACCGCGTGGATGTGGATGCCGAGAATCGCGCCGTGGTAATCGACTACAAGCATCGCACGGGCGTTGAGGAGTTTAAACTCGCCGACCCCACGGTGCGCGACGAGGAATCGGGCGAGGCCGCCATCGACGACCCGCGGTGGCTGCCGCCCCATACCCAGACGCTTATCTATGCGCAGGCCATGCGCCGGGCGCTGGATCTGGATGCCCGTGCGGCGCTCTATTTTTCGACCAAGGGCGGCAAACCGGCGCTGCGCGGCGCCGCGAGTGCCGAGCTGCTCGAGGAAGAGCGCGGCGACGGCCGCATCCCGGGGCTTAAGAAGGGCTTTCCCGGCGAGGGTGGCAGCATGGACTTCGACGCCCTGCTCGATCGCGTGGAGGCCGGCATCGCCGAGCGCCTGCACGAACTCGAGGCAGGCGACGTTGCCGCCGTCGACCCGACGTCGGCTCAGGCCGCGCATGCGCGCTGCTCGTATAACCACGAAGGAACGTTTGTAAGAAGGGACGTGTAGACCATGGATCTTTCGACTTTGATGCCGCAACAGCTGCAGATCGTCAAAACGCTCGACCGTCCGCTGTTTGTCTCGGCGGGTGCCGGTTCGGGCAAGACCTTTACCCTCACGCGCCGCATCGTCTACGCGCTCTCGCCCGAATCCGGTCCGTTCGTTGAGCATCTGGACCAGGTGCTCGCCATTACCTTTACCAAAGACGCCGCGGCCGAGATCCGTGACCGTGTGCGCCGCACGCTCATCGACGAGGGCATGGACGAGGAAGCCCTGACCGTCGACGATGCGTGGATCTCGACCATTCACGGCATGTGCTCGCGTATCCTGCGCGCACATGCGTTGGAGCTGGGCATCGATCCCGAGTTCACGGTGCTCACCGATACCGACGAGCTTATGGACCAGGCTGTTGAGCATGTGCTGGCCCGCGCGACGGCGCCCGATGCCGCCCCCGAGCTCGCCGCTTCGCTTAAGGCCCTCTACGCTTGGTATCCCATGGCGGGCGAGGGTGGGCCGTTTGGCGCCGGTACCACCATTAAAGGGCTGGTGCGTGAGCTGCTGGAGCTCTCGAGCCAGCTGCCGGGCGGTATGGACGACGTGTGCGTGGCGCGCGGCCAGGCCGATACCTCGGCACTCGCCGATGCCTATCGTGCGGCGCTGGGCGCAAGCAAGGCCGCGACCGAGAAAGCGCAGGTGGCACTCGATGCCATCGACGCGTTTGAGGCGAGCGGCAAAACCATGGAGGATGCGGCGCGACTCATGATGTCGTGCAGCATGCCTCGGGCGAGCAAGGCGTTTTCTAAGGAGCAGGTGGAGCTACTCAAGGCCGAGGCTGCCGATGCGTTTATCAATATCGTGCTGGCCTGCGGTGGTCCCGCGCTCGATGCGCTGGCGGGGCTTGCTCGTGCTGTGGAGGCGGAATACCGCGCGCTCAAGGCTGACCAGTCCGCGCTTGATAACAACGACCTGCTGCGCATGGCGTACGAGGCGCTGCGCGATTATCCCGCCATCCGAGCGGCCTATGAGGGTCGCTTTAAGATGGTCATGATCGATGAGTTCCAGGATACCGACCAGATGCAGGTCGATTTGATCCGTCACCTGACGGGCGCGGGGGAGCGCGCACTGTGCACCGTAGGCGATGCGCAGCAGTCGATCTACCGCTTCCGTGGTGCCGAGGTCGAGGTATTCCGTCGCCAGGAGCGCAAGGTGGGTTCGACGACGGCGTCCGAGACGGTCGCCACGTCCGATGCCCCCGCCGGCGAGCTCGTCAAGCTTGTACGCAACTTCCGCAGCCACGACGAGGTGCTGCGCTATGTGGCGCGCGTCTTTGACGGCGACACCGGTGGTTTGATGCAGGGGTTCTTGGATCTTGAACCGAGCGACGAACGCGAGGACAAGCTCAAGGCGAAGGCATCGCGCCGCCAGGCGATTTTCGTTGCCGGTGGCAGTACGCAGGAGCGAACGCAGGCGAAAGCTCGTGCGATTGCGGAGCGATTCCAAGCACTCGTTAAAGCGGGCCAGCCCCAGGGCAGCATGGTCCTGCTGCTGGGCCGCATGACCAACGCCGATGTCTATGCGCAGGCCTTCCGCGACCAGGGGCTCGACTGCGTGATCGCAGGCGGCTCGGTCTTTGCCCAGGCAGCCGAGGTGCAGACGGTGCGTGCCCTGGTGTGCGCGCTTGCTAACCCGGCCGATACGGCGCAGGGTCTTATGCCGCTGCTGGCCTCGCCGATGTTTGCGCTCGGCGCTCAGGAGTTCCTGGCGCTGGCGACCAAGCTGGACGACCAGACGGGGGAAACCTCGCGCCGCAACATCGACGTGGGCATCATGAGCGATTCCGATGTGCCGGGTTTGCAAGACTTGCCGCTCGTGACGCGCGCCCGCGAGGTGCTGCGGTATGCGCTCCGTCGCGTGGGCCGCGATTCGTTCGCCGCCATCGCGCGCGACGTGGTCAACGCCTCCGGCTGGTTTGTACGTCTGGCACAGCGTGGTCCCGAGGGCAAGGCCATTGCCGCCAACGTGCTCAAGGCGCTCGACGCCGTGGCCGAGGCAGAGGCCGAGCTCGGCAACTCGCCGCGCTCCATTGCGCTCGCCTTCGACCGCTTCTTGGCGGGCAAGGAGGCCCCGGGCGCGCTCAACGAGGAGGGCGACGGCGCGGTACGCATCATGACGGTGCATGCGTCCAAGGGTCTGGAGTATCCGGTCGTAGCGGTTGCCGAGTGTTTTGGCGTGCGTAAGTCCTCGGGTGCGGCACAGATGGGTCGCGTCGAGGGCGGAGCGCAGATCGTGGCGCTGCCGGCACGCTTCGACGGCGTTAAGCTCGCCGACGGAACCTTTGTGAAGGGCGACGACGTCAAAAAGCAGTTTGAGCATGCGTTTAAGGGCAAGGGCACGTCGTTGTGGCTGCCGCCAGAGCTCATGGAGGACGTCTGTGCGACGGGCTCTCCCGCCGAGGCATTTGCCCGCCTGCGCGACGACGACCTGCAGCTTTCGCTCGAGGAGCGGGCCCGCTTGCTCTATGTTGCCATGACGCGTGCGCGAGAGCTGGTGATCTTGGCGATGGATGCCGGCGTGAGCCGCGGCAAGCTGTGCGCGCCGACCTTCGACGTCGAGACCGATCTGACCTATGACGTGCTGCGTCGTATTCTGCCTACCGACGCTCTGGACATGCCGCAGCTCGATGCCGACCGCCTGGTGTTCGACAACTCCCAGCCGGGCGACTACGAGCTCATTTCGCTCGCGGACTTTTCCTTTGGCGAGCAGGCGTTTGAGGCCAACGCTTCACTGGATGCCGAGGGCAGGCTTGTTCGCGGCGATGTCGATACAGATACTGCCGACGATTCGGCCAGTACAATCGTCCCCGGTCCTGCCGACCCCGAACCCGATGCGTTCGAGCTCGTGCATCCCCAAGCGGTGGGCGTACGCATGGGCATCTGCCCGTATCCGGTGCGCGATTCGTACAGCTACTCGTCAATTGCCGCGGCGCTGCATGCCGAGTCCGAGGACCGTGCCACCGAGGCGCATGTGCCCATGGACGAGGCTGGCGATGATGCGGAGTCTGATGGTTCCGAGATGGCGGATGCAGACGTGGCCGCTGTCGAGCCCGCCGGCAATCCCATGGCGCTGGGCTCGGCCTTCCACGCCGCCTGCCAGTGGCTGATCGAGATGGGTGCCGATGCGCTGCCCGCCGAGCGTGCCGACGCCCTGGCTCGCCTGTGGCGCCTGACGCCGGAACAGCGCGAACGCTTCGACGTTGCCCTGGATCGCTGGCTCAAGTCGGCGGTCCGTGCCGAGCTGCTTGCCTGGCCGTGCGTTCGCGCCGAGGTGCCGTTCTTTTCGCTGGGCTGCGAGGACGAGGACATCGCTCGCTACGGTGCATATGCCGAGGGCGCCATCGATGCTTTGGCGACGAACCCGGCGGATTCGTCACGCGCGCTGGTCATCGACTACAAGACGGGCGGCACACCGGACGAGACGCCGGAACAGCTGCAGGAGAAGCACGCCCTGCAGGCGCGCGTTTACGCTGATGTTCTGCACAAGGCGGGCTTTGAGGCCGTGACCGTCAAGTTCGTCCGCGTGGAGCAAGTCGACCCCGCCAACCCGTGCGAGCCTCAGGTGGTCACCTACAGCCTCTAGCCCTCAATAACTTGCGGTGGAATACGGACTGTTTTGGCCAAAAAAGCCGCCAAACAGTCCGCATTTCACCGCAACTGCGTGAGGAGCCGTGTGGGTTTGGCTAGGTTCGGGTGCCGTCCGCGCCGTGCGGTAAAATCGTTCAGTCAGAACACGAACCCGCATCGGAGCTCATCACATGGCATTCGTCCATCTGCACAATCACACTGTTTTCTCCATGCTCGACGGCGCAACCCGTATCCAGGATATGGTCAACCGTGCCGTTGAGCTTGGCATGCCTGCCGTGGCCATTACCGATCACGGCTACATGTATGGCGTGCCCGACTTGGCGCTGGCCTGCGACGCCGTTAACCACAACACGCCCGAGTACAAAACCTGGAGCCACGACAAGGCCTTCTTGGAAAAGGACCGCCGCGACGAGCTGGTGGAGCCCGACCCCGAGGAAAACCCGCGCGAGCATGCCCAGTACGTTAAGGACATGGCTATGTGGGACGAGAAGGGCAATATCGACGAGCTCAAGCCGCCCCTGGTCATCAAGCCCATCTTTGGCTGCGAGGTCTACTTTACGCCGGACGAGACCCTTGCCCGCGACCATAAGCCCGAGCTCTACCACATGATCCTCCTGGCCAAGGACCAGGAGGGCTACGTCAACCTGATGCAGACGGTTTCCGAGGCCGCCGTGCAGGGCTTTTACTACAAGCCCCGCGTGACGCTCGACAACCTGCGCCGCCATGCCAAGGGCATGATCTGCACGAGCGCCTGCATCGCGGGCATCATTCCCAAATACATCGACCGCGGTGACATGGAGGGCGCCATCAAGTGGGCCGAGACCTTCCGCGATACCTTCGAACCCGGCGACTTTTATATCGAGATCCAGGAACACGGCATCACCACCGACAACGGCCTGACCGACGAGCAGATGGACCGCACGCTCATCGACATCGCCAAGCAGGTGGGCGTCAAGGTCATCGCCACCAACGACTTCCACTACCTGCGCCGCGAGGACGCTCCCGTGCAGGACGTCATCATGTGCATCGGCATGAACGCCAAGGTCGACGACCCCAACCGCATGCGCATGACTGGCTCGGAGTTTTACATGAAGACCGAGGAGGAGATGCGGGCGATGTTCCCGTATTGCCCCGAGGCCTGCGACAACACGCTCGAGATCGCCGACAAGTGCTACGTCGAGCTGGACTGGGACTCCATCATCCTGCCGCGCTTCCCGTTGCTCGACCCCGGCGAGACGCACGAGAGTCAGTTCCGCCGCGAGTGCGAGAAGGGCCTGCGCCAGCACTACGGTGACGACTGGGCCACGCGCGAGATCGGTGGCGTCAACATCAAAGAGCGCTTTGAGTACGAATACAAAGTCATCTGCGACAAGGGCTTTGCCGCCTACTTTTTGATTGTTGCCGAGTACGTGCAATGGGCCAAAGACAACGGCATCGGCGTCGGCCCCGGCCGTGGCTCGGCTGCCGGCGCTATCGTCGCCTACGCCATGAACATCACCGCGTTCGATCCGCTCGAGAACGGCCTGATGTTCGAGAGGTTCCTGTCCCCGCAGCGTACCGAGATGCCCGATATCGATATGGACTTCGACGATGAGCGGCGCCTCGAGGTCGTGGAGCACGTTCGCCAGCTCTACGGCCCCGAGAAGGTCACCCACGTCATCACCTACTCGACCATTAAGGCCAAGCAGGCCATCAACGACGCCGCTCGCGTCCTGGACTACCCGGTCTACATGGGCCAGCGTCTGTCCAAGATGGTCTCGAGCGACCCCAAGGTCAAGCTCAAGCAGGTGCTCGAAAAGCAACCCGGCAAAGAGGACCTGTTTAACCCCGATTTTGCCGAGGCATATAAAAAGGACGACGACGCCCGCCGCATCATCGACACGGCGCTCTCAATCGAGGGCCTCACCCGTGGCGAGGGCGTGCACGCGTGCGCCGTTCTGATCTGCCGCGACCCCGTCAACGAGCACGTGCCCACCAAGCTCGACACCAAGGGCGGCGTCGAGATTACCCAGTACGAGGGCCATACCGTTGCCGACATGGGCCTGCTCAAGATGGACTTCTTGGGCCTGCGCACGCTGACTGTTATCTCCAAGGCCAAGGCAAACATCAAAAAGAACTTCGGCATCGACATCAAAGAGGAAGAGATTCCCTTTGACGACCCCGAGATCTTTAAGCTCATGGGTTCCGGCCACACCGCCGGCGTCTTCCAGGTCGAGTCCGCCGGCATGACGGCCACGATCAAGAACATGAAGCCCACCGAGTACAAGCACGTCGTGGCATTGATCGCTCTGTACCGCCCGGGCCCGCTGGGCGCCGGCATGGTCTCGTCTTACATCAACCGTATGAACGGCAAGGAGCCGGCGGTCTCCTACGACGACCGCCTGGACGACATCCTGGGCGAAACCTACGGCACCATGGTCTACCAGGAGCAGGTTATGCTCATCTCCGTCGAGATGTGCGGCTTCTCCAAGGGCGAATCGGACTCGCGTATCCGTAAGCCCGTGGCTAAGAAAAAGATCAAGCTGCTCACGTCGACGGTGCTTCACTGGGAGGATGGCTCGGACGAGACCACCTACGACCACTGGATGAACGGCGCTATCAAAAATAACTACACGCGCGAGGTCGCCCAGAAGATTTGGGACGATGTTCTCGAGTTCGCGTCCTACGCCTTCAACAAGTCGCACTCCGCCGGCTATGCCATTCTGGTTATGCAGACGGCGTGGCTCAAGGCGCACTATCCGCACGAGTACATGGCGGCCGTTCTGACGTCCTATACGGGCAAGACCGACAAGATCGTGCACTACGTCTCGGCATGCCGTCACGACGGCATCCCCGTGCTGTCGCCAGATGTCAACGAGTCCGGTACCGAGTTCACGGCTACCAAGGAGGGCGTGCGCTTTGGTCTGGCCGGCATCCGCGGCGTGGGCACCGGCGTGGCGCAGGCGATTATCGCCGAGCGCGAGGCGGGCGGCCCGTTTAAGACGCTGCACGACTTTGTCGAGCGCGTGGACTCGAGCCAGGCCAACCGCCGCGTGATCGAATCGCTCATCAAGGCAGGCGCCTTCGACTCCACGGGGTATCCGCGTCGCCAGATGATGCACTTTGTGGATAAGAACAACCCCGAGAACATCATCGATGCCGCGGTGAAGCGCCAGAAGGATCGCGCGAGCGGCCAGACGTCGTTCTTCGACATGTTTGGCGACGTTGAGGGCTCGGGCTTTGAGGTGAGCGTGCCCGATCCGGATGGCCAGGAATGGGACCGCCACCTTAAGCTGAGCCAGGAGAAGGAAGTTCTGGGCATCTATGTCTCGGACCACCCGCTGCGCCCGTTTGAGTATGCACTAGCCAAGGCGCGCGACTTCTCGTTCTCGCAGATCGACACCGGCTACGAGGTTCAGAATCCTACGGGCGGCACCATCAACCAGGAGATTCCCGAGGGCAAGGCGCTGTGGTGGGCCGGTATGGTCTCGAGCGTGTCCAAGCGCGTGACCAAAAACGGTGACCCCATGGGCATCGTGCAGCTCGAGGACATGGAAGGCGAGGCCACCGTCGTCGTGTTCCCCAAGACCTATAAAGAGGCCGAGGGGTACCTGTACGGCGAGGTCGATCCCGAGACCGGCGCGCAGCTGTCCGATGCCTTTGTGCGCATTAAGGGCAAGCTCGAGCGCTCGGACCGCGGCGACCAGATCATCGCGCAGGAGATCGTGCCGCTCGAGCTTAACGAGGAGAACAACAAGCCCAAGGTGTTTGAGGTCATGGTGCCCAACAGCCGCTTTAGCCAGGGCAATATGGCGCGTCTTGCCACGGTGCTTACCGCCAACCCGGGCGGCGATCGCGTGGAGATCTTTATCGAGCAGGTGGACGGGCGCGTGCTACGTGCCGAGGTGCCGGCCAAGGTCAACGCGCGCTCGATTCCGCTGCTGGCCGAGGCCAAGGCCATTGTGGGTAACCAGGGTCGCGTGACGGTGATCTAAGCTACCCCGGGTGAGATTGGAGGAAGTGATGGCGCAGGGGACGTTTGTGCAGGCGCTTCGCAAAGAGGCGGCGTTGAGCGGCACCTTTATGAAGGGCCGCTCGCTCATGCTCAACGGCGCCGTGCTGTCGATTGAGGACAGCGGCTCGCGCTTCTCCAAAAACGTGACGGTTGAGGGCTCGGTGCGCGGCTCGCGCGGCGACCTGTACAAGACGCACGTGGCGCTCGATATGGACGAGCACGAGGTGGTCGACTACGACTGCGACTGCCCCGCCGCATACCGCTATCCCGGTATGTGCAAGCACGCCATCGCCACAGCGCTGGCGTACCTGGACACCAGCGGCATTGAGCCTGTTGAGGGGCTGCGCACGCCGGTTCGCACGTTTACGGCGCAGCCGAAACAGCCCGCGCGTGCCGCGTCCGCCGCGCCGGCCGTCAACCCCAACTTTCCCTTCCCGGCGCCCGTCCCCACGAGCCCGAGCCTTGTGGCGGCGCTTTCCGATCTTTCGGACGCGCGCATGGATGAGCTGGCGAGCATGCGCCGCAAACTTGCCGGTGCCGTTGATCCCGACGCCCCCAAAGCGGCGTTGGAGCCCTCGTTGGTGCCGTACTACAATCCGCTGTTCGCTGACCGCTTTAGCTGGGCGCTCGAGTTCCGCATTCGCTGTGGATCGGTCTCCTACGTGGTCAAGGACATCGACGGCATGGCCGATGCCTACGTGCGCGGCGGCACGTTCTCCTATGGCAAGAAGCTCACGTTTGTCCATTCACCTGAGGCCTTTGACGAAACATCGGCAAAGCTGCTCAACCTTGTTGTGACGACAGTTGCCTATCTCGATGACATCACAAGCTCGCGTTCGGCGTCGTACGACTTTGCCCGCAGCGGTTTTGTTGCCGAGCGTCAGTTGCCGCTGTCCGAGCATAGCATCGTATATGTGCTGGACCTGCTGCGCGGCCAGACCATCTCCTTTGAGCCCGCCTGGTCGCGGGGGACGACGACGCGTCGCACCTACGACGTGGCGGTTGAGCCGTCTCCGCAAGGGGAGGACGAGGCGTCCGCTAAGCGCCCACCACTTCTTGCCGCCAAAATCGCGCCGGCGGCTGGTGGTAGCTATGACCTGCGCCTGCCCGCCGATATGTACTGCTTTGCGTCGGGCGATGCCGCCTACTTGGTTGACACGCGCCGCGCGCGCCGTACCGACGCTGCATTTGCTCAGCATGCCGCACCTTTTTTGTCGCGCTTGCTGCCGTGCCGCACGCCCGCCCATATTGCCGCCGAGCAGGTGGGTGAGTTCTGCCGTATGGCGCTGCCCATTTTGCGCGACTATACCGACCTCACCGCGCCCGCCGCGCTCGATACCGTGGCGCCCGAGCCGAGCTTTGCCATGGCAATCGGCGTCGACGATGGGCTCGTGACCTGCAAGATTACGGTTACCTACGGCGACTGGTCGGCGGATCTCTTTAGCCTGGGCGCTCCGGGCAGTCCCTTTGAAGAGCAGCGCCCCGGCGTGCCGCCCCGCGACGAGGTGGCGGAGTTTCGCGTTATGGATACGGCGG